>JBQCDC010000275.1:0-2286 GCA_051961575.1 Marmoricola sp. | reverse complement strand
CGCGACCACGGGGTCCGCGTCAACGCGGTGCTGCCGGCCTTCATCGGAACCGAGCTCGTGACCACCGCCGCGCCCGACTTCGAGCGTTACCTGGGGATGCCGGCCGGCTCCTTCGGCGAGGTCATCGGCGGGAAGCAGGGTCGGCTCGGCGAGACGGACGACGTGGCGCGCGTCGTGGCCTTCCTGGCCGACCCGGAGCAGAGCTGGATGACGGGTAGCTGCGTCACGATCGACGGCGGGTTGACTGCGAACCTGCTCTAGGGATGGGGGGTGAATCTACGGATGAGGTTGCTCTGAAACCGTCGACTTGGCCGAGACGGCTGCTTACGGTGGCGTTGGTTCGAGGTACGCGGCGCAGCTGAACCAGTGGGGGCCCCGCGAACTCGGCCAGGGCGGTTGCCGTCGCCCGCATCACGTGAGGTCGGTCGCCGCTGGCGTCCCCCGGGCCAGCAGCGGCCGACACTCACCCCCAGGGTCGATCAGGGCGAATTCGGGGTCGCATCTAGGGGCATCCCCGATGTGAGTTCGAGCCGCAGCCACGAGGCTCGTCGACATGATCACTGTCGAATCACTCACCAAGAGATATGCCGGCTTCACCGCCGTCGACGACGTCTCGTTCGATGCCAGGCCGGGTCGAGTGACCGGCTTCCTCGGCCCGAACGGCGCCGGTAAGTCCACCACCATGCGGATCATGGTCGGCCTCACGCCGGCCTCGTCCGGGTCCACCACCATCCTCGGCCGCCGCTTCGCCGACCTCCCCAACCCCGGCCGCACCGTCGGCGTCCTGCTGGACGCGTCGGCGCAGCACGCCGGGCGGACCGGCCGCGAGGTCCTCACCATCGCGCAATGCACGATGGGTCTGCCGAAGGGCACCGTCGACCAGATCCTCGAGCGCGTCAGCCTCACCGACTCCGAGGCGAACCGTCGGGTGCGCAACTACTCGCTCGGGATGCGCCAGCGGTTGGGGATCGGGGTGGCGCTGATCGGCAACCCCGAGGTGCTGATCCTCGACGAGCCGGCCAACGGTCTCGACCCGGCTGGAATCCGCTGGATGCGCGACCTGTTGCGCGGCTTCGCCGACCAGGGCGGAACCGTGCTGCTGTCCTCGCACCTGCTCCACGAGATCGAGGTCATCGCCGACGACATCGTGGTGATCGGGAACGGGCGGATCGTCGCCGACGGAACCAAGGACGAGCTCCTGGCGGCCGGCGGCACCTTGGTACGCGCGGCCTCGCAGGCAGACCTGCTCGCCGCGCTGCGCGCCGCCGGACTCATGGCCCGACCGGGCGCCGCGGGCATCGTGCTCGCCGAGGCCGAGCTCGCATCCGTGGGCCGCGCGGCCTTCGATGCGGGCATCGCCGTCACCGAGTTGCGCGCTGCCGATGGCGCGGGACTCGAGGAGCTCTTCCTCTCGCTGACCGCCGAGAGCCAGCGCGACCACCTCAAGCCCGAAGGAGCAGTGGCATGAGCACCGCAACGATCGAGGCAACCGCCGTCCCGCGCGCGGTCGGGTCCGTCAACCACGCACCCATTCCGTTCGCCCGCCTGCTCAAGGTGGAGACACGCAAGATGTTCGACACCCGGTCGGGCTTCTGGGCGCTGGCGGGAATCGTCGTCCTGTCGATCATCGCCACCGGGGCCACGATCATCTTCGGTCACCGCACGCACCTCAAGTACGGTGACTTCGCCCAGGCCGTGGGCATCCCGACGACCGTCATCCTGCCGGTGCTCGGCGCGCTCGCCGTCGCCAGTGAATGGGGTCAGCGCACCGCCCTCACGACGTTCACCCTGGTCCCGAGCCGCGCTCGGGTGATCGCGGCGAAGTTCCTCGTCGTTCTCGCCGTAGGCGTGGTCTCGGTCGCTGTCGCTCTCGTTGCCGGCGCGCTCGGCAACCTAGCCAATGGCGCGATCGCCGGCATCACCCCGGTGTGGAACCTGCCGTTCGACCAGTTGGCGCAGATCGTGCTGGCGGATGCGATCGGCATGCTGATGGCCTTCATGTTCGGCGCCATGTTCCGCAACTCCGCGGCTGCTGTCATCGGCTACTTCGTCTACGCGCTGGTGCTGCCCGGTGTCTCCGGGGCGCTGGCGGGTTCGCAGGCCTGGTGGCACAGCAACGCGGCCTGGTTCGACCTGAGGACCGCCACGATCCCGCTCTACGACACCGGGATGACGGCTCACCACTGGGCTCAGCTCGGGGTGTCGGCTCTGATCTGGCTGGTGATTCCGCTGGTGGTTGCGGTGCGGTTGGTGTTGCGGTCGGAGGTGAAGTAGGGCTGACCGCAC
>JBQCDC010000274.1:0-7965 GCA_051961575.1 Marmoricola sp. | reverse complement strand
GCGACGAGCGCGCCGGCCGCACCCACCAGGCCGAAGAGTCCGATGGTGCCGGCGCTGTAGTGGAACGGCGACCCTGCCAGGTGGAACGTGATCGTCGTCCAGAAGATGCTGAAGGCGGCGAAGTTGAGGCCTCCGAGCAGGGAGCGTCGGCGCAGCACCGGCTCGTCGCGCATCAACTTGAGCGTCGAGCCGAGCAGCGCCGGGTAGCTGAGCTTGGGGCCGTCCTCCTCCTCCGGAACGACACGCCAGAGGACGGCGGCCAGCCCCAGGGTGACGACGGCGGCGATCAAGTAGGTCATCCGCCAGCTGGAGGCGTTGGCCACCAGGCCGGAGGCGGTGCGGGCCAACAGGATCCCCAGGAGGAGGCCGCTCATCACCGTGCCGACCACCTGACCGCGCCGGTCGTCGGGGGCGAGGGAGGCCGCCAGCGGAACGATCAGCTGCGCGGCGACCGAACCGACGCCGAAGACCACGGTCACGGCCGCGAGCGCGGAGAGTCCGGGTGCCGCCGCGGCGATCGCCAGCGCGGTCGCGGTGATCGTCAGCACCGTCGGGATGGGCTTGCGCCGGGGGAGCAGGTCACCTAGCGGCACCAGCAGTGCCAGGCCCACCGCATAGCCGACCTGAGCGCAGGTCACCAGGAGGCTGGCGGAACCGGGCGTCGTGTGGAAGGAGTGCGCGATGTTCACCAGGACGGGCTGGGCGTAGTAGAGGTTCGCCGCCGACAGTCCACAGGCCGCGGCGAACAGGAGCACCATGCGGTTCGAGATCGGTGTGTGCATACGCCTCTCCTTGCCCTCCCTTAAAACTGTACGCTCCGTACATTATCACGGTAACTGAACGGACCGTTTCCTAATTCCCGATCGCCGCCTACACTGGCCGCTGTGTCGACCCCGAGTGCCACAGCGCCAGGGCGCCCGCGCAGTGAGCGGGCCCGTCTGGCGATCCTCGATGCCGCTGCGGATCTGCTGGCCGAGGGCGGACTCGGCAGTGCCACGATCGAGGCCATCGCCGCTCGAGCTGGAGTCAGCAAGGTCACCATCTACCGCTGGTGGCCGAGCCGCGGCGCGGTCGCCGTGGACGCCTTCTTCCACCGGCACGAGGCCACCATTCAGTTCGAGGACACCGGCGATATCGCTGACGACCTGGTCGGCCAGGTCGAGGCACTCATTGCGGCCTTCCGGGGCGGCCCGGGGCGGATCATGGCGGAGCTCATCGGGGCCGCGCAGCTGGATCCGGGCATGGGTCAGGCAGTGCGCGATCGGTGGGTGATCCCCAGGCGTACCACGACCAAGGCGGTGCTCAAGAGGGCCGTTGAACGCGGTCAGGTTCGCGCTGGCGTGGACCCGGACGTCGTGCTCGACCAGATCTATGGCGCGGTCTACTTCCGCGTGATGATCGGGCACCAGGCGCTACGCAAGGGTCTTGCTAGGGAGCTCGTCAGCAACGTGCTCGACGGGGTGCGGCCCTAGGCGTCGGCATCCCGATGGTCGGAGCGCCATTGGAGCGCGCCGACCACCACCATCCGCAGCTGACGCTCGGCGCGGTGCCGAATGTCCTCGCGCGTCGACTCCTGCTCGACTGAGACAAGCTCCTCGGCCGTGCTGACCATGGCGGTCACCATCAGATTCGCGAGGATGTTGAGGTCCTCGCCCGACCACCGGCGGCCGGTGATGAACGCCAGATCGGTGGCCAGCTCTCGCTCGACCAGATCGAGCTGGTGCCGGACGGCGTCCCGGACCGGGCTGGGGCCGGCGAACCTCTCGCGAGCGATGAACGCGAAGTGTCCGCGGTTCTCGGACACATGGGAGATGAGCACATCGACCGAGCGATGGATGATCTCGCGGGGGGCGGTCGACCCCTGACGAACGTCGCGCAGCATCGTGCGGAGCGATTCGAAGGACTCCTCGACTAGCGCCAGGCCCAGCTCGTCGAGCGACTCGAAGTGCCGGTAGAAGGCCGTGGGGACGATGCCGACCGCCTTGGCGACCTGCCGCAGCGACAGCGCCGACAGGCCGCCGTCCTGGCTCAGCTCGAGAGCGGCGTCGAGGATCGCACGACGGGTGCGCTCCTTCTGTTCGCCTCGGGTGACAGTCACCAGATGAGGATAGTGGTGATGATTGAGTGCACATACGTGCACCGTGGGCGGGATCACGCCGTGTCCACCTTGCGACGCTTGCGAGGCCTCGTTCATAGTAGTGAGTGAACAGATGTTCACTGAAAACTTTGGAAGGAGGCGCTGATGACGCTCGTAGACAATCCCATCACAGGTCCGCGCCGGTTGCGCGACTCCGCGTTGACGCGTCGCGTGCTGGCCAGCAAGGCCGTCGCCGCCCTCACGACTCCGCATTCGGTCGACCACTACTTGCAGTACTTCGACCCGATGTGGGCCGCGACTGAGGTTCGCGCTCGCATTGTCGACATTCGTCGCGAGAACCCGGCCAGTCAAGGCGCGGCCGTCGCCACCGTGACGCTGCAGCCCACCGCCACGTGGCGCGGTCACCGCGCCGGCCAGTACGTGCAGGTCGGCGTGGATCTGCCGGGTAGCGCCAAGCGCGTCACCCGCTGCTTCTCGGTGTCGTCCGCTGCGTCGGCTCCGGGGGAGCAGATCACGCTCACGATCCGCGCTCACGACGAGGGCCAGGTGTCGAAGTACCTGGTCAACCACGCGAAACCCGGTGAGATCCTGCACCTGAGCCAGGCCGAGGGTGAGTTCACCCTCCACGAGTCGCCGGCCACGCCGACGCCGAGCCACCTGGTGTTCATCACCGGTGGCTCCGGGATCACGCCGGCCATGTCGATCGTGCGGACCCTGCTTCGCGACGGTTACGACGGCCGGGCGAACCGCCGCGTGACGTTCATCCACTACGCGCGGAGCGTCGAGGATCAGATCTTCGCCGCCGAGCTGGCCAAGATCGCGGCTGAGGACAACCACGTCGCGGTGCACCTGCACTACGGCGACGACACCTTCTCGGCGATCAAGCTCGCGCAGGTCGTACCGAACTTCCGTGACGTCGACACCTGGGCGTGTGGCCCCGCTCCGCTGATCGAACTGATCCGGACCGCCTATGGCGAGGACAACGACCGCCTCAACGTCGAGTTCTTCAAGGTTCCGACGATCACGACTGGCGACGCCGAGGGTCAG
The DNA here is from genome assembly GCA_051961575.1 of Marmoricola sp. Lineage (GTDB taxonomy): Bacteria > Actinomycetota > Actinomycetes > Propionibacteriales > Nocardioidaceae > Marmoricola. Next base: position 4,820 of record JBQCDC010000274.1, on the reverse strand, counting down.
GTGACGTTCGCTCGCAGCGGCGAGAGCGCGCCCAACACCGGTGCGTCGCTGCTCGAGCAGGCTGAGGCGCTCGGCCTCAAGCCCGAGTTCGGTTGCCGGATGGGCATCTGTTTCTCGTGCACCTCCCGCAAGACCGAGGGCACTGTCCGCAACGTGCTCACCGGCGAGGAGTCCTCGCTGCCCGATGAAGACATCCGCATCTGCGTTAGCTCGCCCGTCGGCGACTGTTCCGTCGAGATCTGAGGAGACACCATGACCACCACTGCACCCAAGCTCACCCCCGAGCAGCTCAAGGCCTTCGGCGACGAGCTCGACGCGATCCGTCGCCGCGTGATCGCCGACCTCGGCGACGATGACCGCGCCTACATCCACGACATCGTGCGCAAGCAGCGCAAGTTCGAGGTCGCCGGCCGCGCGCTGATGTACGTACCCGTCCTCGGCTGGTTGCCCGCCGTCACCTGCCTGTCGATCTCGAAGATCCTCGACAACATGGAGATCGGCCACAACGTCATGCACGGCCAGTACGACTGGATGGGCGACCCGGCGCTCAACTCCCGCATGTTCGACTGGGACACCGCCTGCCCCGGTGAGCAGTGGAAGTACAGCCACAACTACATCCACCACACCTACACCAACGTCCTCGACATGGACCGCGACATCGGTTACGGCATCCTGCGGATGGACGACGCCCAGAAGTGGCACCCGCGCTTCCTCGCGAACCCCGTCAACGCGTTCCTGCTGATGGTGCTGTTCCAGTACGGCGTCGCCCTGCACGACCTTGAGGTCGACCGCATCATCGCCGGCGAGAAGACGTGGGCGGAGACCAAGCACCTGCACCGCGGGCTGCTGCGCAAGCTGCGCCGGCAGACGGTCAAGGACTACGTGCTGTTCCCGATCCTGACCGGCCCGCTGTTCCCGCTCACCTTCCTGGGCAACGGCGTCGCCAACCTGGTGCGCAACATCTGGGCCTTCAACATCATCTTCTGCGGCCACTTCCCGGCCGGCGTGGAGTCGTTCACGATCGAGGAGTGCCAGGACGAGGAGGGTCCCGACGGCTGGAACGAGTCGCGCGGACACTGGTACTACCGCCAGATCCTTGGCTCGGCCAACATCACCGGCGGCAAGCTCTTCCACGTGATGTCGGGCAACCTGTCCCACCAGATCGAGCACCACCTGTTCCCCGACATCCCGGCTCGCCGCTACCCGGAGATCTCCGCCGAGATCCAGGAGATCTGCCAGCGCTACGGCCTGCCGTACAACACCGGGCGCCTCAGCAAGCAGCTGTGGACCGTGGCGAGCAAGATCGTGCGGCTGTCGCTGCCGTCGAAGAAGCCTTCGGTTACGGCCGAGCCCGTGGTTGTCGAGTCGACGCTCGCGGCCTAGACATTCCTCACAGCGGAATCGTTTGCCCCGAGTCTTCCTTGCGAGGGAGACTCGGGGCATGTCTGATTCGCTCAGCAAGAACGAAATCCGCAAGGACGCCATTCAGAACACCGTCGAGGCGACCGTGACCACGGTCAGCCAGGTCGGTGGGATCGTCGCTGGAGCCGTCAAGGACGTGGTGGGTGCGGTCGGCAACCTCGCCACCGAGGTCTTCGAGATCCGTGACGCCGCCCGCAAGGCGAGCGTCGCCCACGACGTCGACGAGGACTAGCGCGAACCGTCAGTTCTCGCGCTCGAGCGGTCACCTGTTACGGCCGTGGGGCGCGCGACTGCCCTCGCCTTACGGCAAGAGCCCAAGCCCACTTCGTGGGATTGCCTCAGACGAGGGCAGTCCCACGCCCCACTAGTCAGTCGAGTCACGGCTCGGCGGGGTGCCCTCCCGGACCTAGGCGCGGATGCGCTCCAGGATCAGCTCGGCGACGCGCTTGGGCTCCTCGTCGGGGAGCCAGTGGGTGGCGCCCTCGATGATCTCGAAGCGGTAGTCGGCCGTCACGTAGTCGGCGCAGAGCTCCGCCCCCACGCGCGTGATCGCCACGTCGTGGTCGCTCCAGATGAACGTGGTCGGAACCGTGACCGGTCCGAACGACCGGGGATTGGTGAACGGAACCCCGCGGTACACACCGAACGCGGCGCTACGCCGTGCCTTGTCGCCCACGAAGTCGCGCAGATAGCTGTCGAAGGCGTCGGCCGGCATCTTCGCCTTCACCTTCAGGGCCATCCGCGCACGCTTCGGATCGCCCAACACGCGCTCGGGAACGAACGGCACGTTGAAGGCCGCCATGTACCAGGACTCCTTGAGCTGTCCCTTCGGCATCGACTTGATGAAGGCGGACGGGTGCGGCACCGACACCGCGGTGAGGGTGCGGATCTTGTCGGGGTGCTCGAACGCGACCGCCCAAGCGATTCCTGCGCCCCAGTCGTGGCCGACCAGGTGGACAGGGGATCCGATCTCCTCGATCAGGGCGTCGATGTCGGCGACCAGCTCGCTCATCCGGTACTTCCAACGCCCGCGCGGACGGGCGCCGGGTGCGAATCCGCGAAGGTTCGGCGCCACGGTGCGGTATCCGGCTGCGTGGAGAGGTAACACGACCTCGTTCCAGCAGGTGTTGAGTTGCGGCCACCCGTGCAGCAGCACGACCACGTCGCCGTCGCGCGGCCCTTCGTCGAGGACATCGAACGTCAGGCCGTCGCGGGTGAAACTGGTGATCGACTGCGTCATCAATTACTCCTGTTGCCGGGGAAACAGGACTCTAGCGCGACACGATGTCGCAGTAAGTGGCCTACGCCACAACCCAGGTGGTCAGTCTTCGGGATCGTCGAGTCGAGCAAGCCACGTCGCGAGCCGCTCGATGGCGGTCTCGAACTCTGGGTGGCCGTCGACGAAGGCCTGGAGCTGTTCGGCGAGCCAGGCGAAGGTGACCTCCTCGTCACCCCGCCGGCTCTCGAGCTCCTCCAGGCCTCGGTCGGTGAAGTACATGGTTCCTCCGGTTTCGTGACGGCCGCTGCGCGGCCTCCTCAACCTCCGGTCAGGAGAAGGCGCGCTCGAGAAGGTCGGCGGCCTCGGCCTGGTGGCGCTTCATCGTGCCCACGGCGGTGGTCGAGGACGCGGGACGCGTGACCGGCACGATCCGGCGACCCAGCTCAGGCAGCACGTTGAGGTAGTAGCTCGGCCACGGACCCTGGTTCTCCGGCTCGTCCTGAACCCACTTGATGGTGGCGTTCGGGTACTTCGCGAGCTCCTCCTGCAGGTGCTTGATCGGCCACGGGTAGAGCTGCTCGACCCGAACGATCGCAACGTCGTTGCGCTCGCGCTTGGTTCGCTCGACCATCAGGTCCCAGGTCAGACGACCCGATACCAGCAGCACGGTCTTCACGTTGGCGGCGTCGACGGTGTCGTCGCCGATCACCTTGCGGAACCGACCCGAGGTGAAGTCGCTCGGCTGCGAGGCGGCTTCCTTGCGCTTGAGCATCGACTTCGGCGTGAAGACGATCAGCGGGCGGTGGATGTCGCCGAGCGTGTGCTTGCGCAGCAGGTGGAAGTACGACGCCGGCGTCGACGGCTGAGCGACCACCATGGCCTTGTCGGCGCACAGCGTCAGGAAGCGCTCGATACGGGCCGACGAGTGGTCGGCTCCCTGGCCCTCGTAGCCGTGGGGGAGCAGGAGCACGACGCCCGAGTCCTGACCCCACTTGGTGCGGCTGGCCGAGATGTACTCGTCGATGATCGACTGAGCGCCGTTGACGAAATCGCCGAACTGCGCCTCCCAGAGCACGAGAGCGTCGGGACGAGCCACCGAGTAGCCGTACTCGAAGCCGAGCGCCGCGTACTCCGACAGCAGCGAGTCGTAGACGTAGAACTGCGCCTGGTCGTCACTGAGCTGGGTCAGCGGCGTCCACTCGTCGGCGTTCTTGCGGTCGATGATCGTCGCGAAGCGCTGCACGAAGGTGCCGCGGCGCGAGTCCTGGCCGGCCAGACGCACGGGGTAGCCCTGCAGGAGCAGCGACCCGAAGGCGAGGATCTCGCCGGTTCCCCAGTCGATCGGGCCTTCGGTGATGCCCGCCGAGCGACGCTGCAGCTGGGGCAGCACCTTCGGGTGCACGGTGAAGCCCTGCGGCGGCGTCACGTAGGCGTCGGCGATCGTCTTCATCACCTCGTTGGTGACGGCCGTCGGCGCTTCGCTGAGCTGCTTCTCCGGGTAGTCGGGGACCGTGGTCCAGTCATCCGGCTTGGTGTCGAGCTCGCGCACCTCCGTGAAGACGCCCTCGAGCTTCTTCTGGTAGTCCATCAACACCTGCTCGGCCTCTTCGACCGTGATGTCGCCACGACCGATGAGCGACTCGGTGTACAGCTTGCGCGTGGAGCGCTTCTGCTCGATGAGGTCGTACATGAGCGGCTGGGTGTACGACGGGTCGTCGCCCTCGTTGTGACCACGGCGGCGGTAGCAGACGAGGTCGATGACGACGTCCTTCTTGAACGCCTGGCGGTACTCGAAGGCAAGCCGCGCGACGCGGATGCAGGCCTCGGGGTCGTCGCCGTTCACGTGGAAGATCGGCGCCTGGACCATCCGGGCCACGTCGGTGCAGTACAGCGACGAACGGGACGCCGTGGGTGCGGTGGTGAAGCCGACCTGGTTGTTCACGACCACGTGGATCGTGCCGCCGGTGCGATAGCCGCGCAGCTGCGACAGGTTCAACGTCTCGGCCACGACGCCCTGGCCTGCGAAGGCCGCGTCGCCGTGGATGAGGACGGGCAGCACCGGGTAGGCGGCGCCCTTGTTGAGCATGTCCTGCTTGGCGCGGGCGATGCCCTCGAGCACCGGGTCGACCGTCTCGAGGTGCGACGGGTTCGCGGCCACGGACACGTTGATCCGCGCGCC
>JBQCDC010000273.1:0-11276 GCA_051961575.1 Marmoricola sp. | reverse complement strand
GCGAGCCAGCCCGCCGTGGTGGTCGGCGAGCACGGTGATGCCGAGGTGACTGGCGCGACGCAGATCGGGCCAGGTCTTGGAGCCGTTACCGATCGAGATCGAGACGAGCGGCGGATCGAGGCTCACCGACGTGAACGAGCTGGCCGCGAGACCGACCGGCTCACCGTCGATCCGACTGGCGACGGCGACCACCCCGGACGGGAAGGCGCCGAAGACCTCACGGAGTCCGTCGACGGACAAGTCCTGGTTGGTGGCGAAGATCGTCATGCGAGGACGCCCCCGAGCTGGTGGCGGGCGGTCTTCAGCCAAGCGTCGAGTGCATTCGGCGCGTGCCAGGTGCTGTCGAGGAGGAAGAGGCCACTCGTGGGAGTGCTGGCACCGAGCTCGTTGAGGACCGGCTTGAGGAACGTCTCGACAGCGAGTGCGTGACGGAGGTCCGCGCCGAGCATGAGCGGGACGGCGGTGACGTCGCTGAGTGCGCCTGCGCCGATGCGGTCGAGGAAGAGCTTGAGCAGTCCGGTGTAGGTGCCCTTGTAGGTCGGGCTCGCCACCACGAGGAGTCGGCTCTGCGAGACCTGCTCGACGGCGGCGTCCACCCAGTCACTGCTTGGGTCGAGAAGCGCAGGTCCGAGGTCGGCCAGGTCGATGTCGAAGTCGGGCGCTCCCCCATACAGCTCGCGAGCGACGCAGAGCGCCGCCTCGCGGGTGCGCGACTGAGGCTTCGGATTGCCGACGAGCACGGCGACGGACATGACTTCTCCTGTGGCAAAGGGGTGTTTGCACAGGGAGGTAGAGGGACCTGTGCGACGAGCGGGGGTAAGAGGGATTGCTCAGTCACACAGGGAGGAGGCCACACGCACCAGATCGACGTGACGACGAGTCACGAGTCGAGGCGTCGTGGAAGGCATGGGTTATTTCTATAGTAAGTCACTAGTCTTTGTCAACTACGGTCGGGAAGGCCCGCACCGCTCCCCGGCATCAACCACTTCTCGAACCAGTGATGCGCGTACCGCTCGTCGTTGAACCGGTCGATCTCGACGTAGCCCGCTGACTTGTAGAGGGCGATGGCCGCGGTGAGCGTTCGGTTGGTGTCGAGTCGCAGGCGGTCATAGCCGAGCTCGAGCGCGCGACCTTCGACCTCCTCGAGGAGTCGGCGGGCAAGCCCGCGTCCTCGCGCCTCGCGCGAGACCCACATCCGCTTGATCTCGGCAGGTTTGCCCTCGGCTCGTTTGAGACCGACGCACCCCACGGGCTCGCCCGCCAGCCGAGCGAGGAGGAACAGGCCGTTCGGAGGCCTCATCTCGGCGGGGTCCGGCAGCAGGCTCTGCGCCGGGTCGAAGCCGCTGTCGAACAGCTCGGCCAGCTCCACGTAGTACGCGCGCAAGCTCGCCTGCGCGTCGGGATCCGACGGGTCGACGACGCGGATGTCGATGGGCTCAGGGCTCGGCGCGGGTGTCATCTCGAGAATCACCCTATGCATCGCTACCCGCGAACAGCGGATCGCCGGGACGCGAGGTCGCGCCCCCCAGACGGGCAAGCGGCCCTCAGGCAGGCGAGGCAGGCATCGGCATCGGCCCAATCGAGTTCGAGATCCCAGAAGACTCGCCACCCGAGCGTGGGCAAGCCGCACGCCGTCACAGAAGAGCCTTCAAGCCTGGCGTGCCTTGTGCCCCAAGGGCCCGGCCTTCTTAAGTTCGGCGGGTTCGCGTGTCGCGCGGTGACCTGCCATTCCCTGCTCACGAACGTCATCCGGTCCCTCGTCTTAGAGCAGGGCGGGGTCGAGATCACGGCACAGCGAAACACGACGGGCGACCACGTCGAGCCAGGCATCCACCTTGGGCAGCTCGAACTGGAAGAAGTACTGCATCGCGGCCACCTTTCCCGCCGCCTCGGCGTGGCCCGAATTCTGTGCGGCAACCGCGATGTCGAGCCAGATCCAAGCAAGGACAACGTGGCCACACCCCTGCAAGAACAACGTGGCATTGGGGAGCGCATCCTCCGGGCGCTCCGTCTGCCAAGCGGAACGTGCCGCCTCGACGACTCGAGCCCAGGCACCCTGGAGCAGCGCCGCCTCTTCGCAGAAGTTGGCCTCGTGCGCCTTGCGAGCGGTCTCCTCGAGCCGGCGACCGAGCAACTCCAGGCCGCGGCCCCCGGCCATGCGAACCTTCCGCCCAAGGAGGTCGATGCCCTGGATGCCATGGGTGCCTTCGTGGATCATGTTGAGCCGGTTGTCTCGCCAGTACTGCTCCACAGGGAAGTCGCGGGTATAGCCGGAGCCGCCCAAGACCTGGATGGCAAGGCTGTTTGCCTCTAGGCACCATTCGCTCGGCCAACTCTTGACAATGGGCGTCAGGATCTCGAGAAGGAATCCTGCCTCGGTCGCATGGTCGACTCCTCCCGTGGCCTGTTCATCGAGAAGCCGGGCGGCGAAGAGCCCGAGCGCGATCCCGCCCTCGGCATAGGCCTTCTGTGCCAGCAGCATCCGCTTGACGTCGGCGTGTTGCACCAAGGGCACCTGGGGCTGTGACGCATCCTTGCCGACCCTGCTGACGGGACGACCCTGACGACGGTCCTTCGCATAGTCGAGCGAGACTGCGAAGCCCGCGAAGCCGAGGGAGGCAGCGGCCAGTCCGATCTCGATCCTCGCGGTATTCATCATGTGGAACATCTGGCGCAACCCATCGCCCGGCTCGCCCACCAGATAGCCGACGGCGCCTGCGTCGCCTCGAGGACGCCATGTTCCGTCGCCGAAGGCAAGCGCTGTATTCGGGGTGCCACGGAACCCAAGCTTGTGGTTCAAACCGACGAGCGTGATGTCGTTGCGCTCTCCGATCACGCCGGCCTCATCGACGAGGAACTTCGGAACGACGAAGAGCGAAATCCCCTTGGTGCTCGGATCGACGACACCGTCAGCGCCTACCGTCTTGGCCAGGACCAGATGAACGATGTTCTCCGTCAGCTCGTGCTCGGCCGCACTGATCCACATCTTGTTGCCGGTCAGGCGGTAGCGGGGCCCTAGAGCGTCGTTCTGATAGTCCTCGCCGTCCGGAAGCGCCTTGGTTGTGATGTCCGACAGGGAGGAGCCAGCTTGGCTCTCCGAAAGGCACATGGTCCCCGTCCAGGCGCCCGCCAACTCACGCTCCGCGAAGACCGCCCGCTGCGCCTCAGTGCCGTACTCGAGCAGCAGCGACGCATTTGCTTCGGTGAGCATGGCGGGCGTCAACCCGATGGAGGACGCGCCGAAGATGACCTTCGCCGCGAAATCAGCGGTGCGCGGCAACTGCATGCCACCGTGCTCGTTGTCATGCGCTGCCGAAAGCAACCCGAAGTCCACGTAGGCGTCCCACGCCTTCTGGCTGACGTCGGGGAGCTTCACCCGGCCATCGACAACGTGGGGCTCGTGGTCATCGATGACACGGTTGGCGGGTTCGTATGCCGAAGCGGCGATCACCGACGCGGCGCCCAGCAGATCGGCGACACCCTCCACGTCATGGTCGCGGAAACGTGGGCGCTCGAGCAGCGCACCGATCTCCAACCACTCCGTCAGGAGGAAGTCGAGCGTCGGCAGCAGCTTGTCCTGGAGAACGGTCATCGCTATCCCCTCATTCCAGGTTGGTCGCGAGGGTGAGGCCACCGACGATCGCGGTCTTGCCTTCGAATCGCCGCAGCTCTCCGACCCTCATTCGCCCCAGGCCTGGTCGACGAACTCGAGGTACTCCAGCAGCACGCCATCGGGGTCTCGGAAGCAGACGACACGGACACGCGTCACACCCAGCACCAGCGTCTTCGGCTCCGAGACCAGGGGGACTCCGTGCTCGGCTAGGCGGGCAAGCTGGGCATCCATGTCGGTGACCTGGATAGCGACTCGGGACAGACCGACGTTGCGGGGGTTTCGCTCCGCCCGAGGCAGGTTGTCGTCCCATTCCAGGAGGTCGATGTAGGGGCCGGACCGCTTGTCGCCGAAGTAGAGAAACGCACCGCGATATTCGCCGGAGCCCTCGAAGCCGAGCAACTCGGCCACCTGGGCGCCCTCACCGGGAGCGGCGTGACCTTCTCCGGGGCGGATTCCATCCGCTCGGCGTCGAGCTGCCTCGTCGGAGTCAGTGCCCGCGCGCGAGCTGGTCAGCGGCGACATGCCGACGACCTGGGTGTAGAAGTCGAACGATCGGTCGAAGTCCGAGCAGACGACGTTGAAGTGGAAAAGATTCATCACTAGGCCTTTCTGAGGTTGAGTAGAGGGACTTTTGGGCAGGCTCCCGCCCACGTTCGGCTGGGTGGTCGAGATAGATCAGGCGAATTCGCCGGTGCCGTCCAGATGCATGCCGGGCCCCAACACGTAGCCGCCGTCCAGCAGGATGGTTTCGCCGGTCATGTAGGCGCAGGACGGCGATGCCATGAACACGATGAGGCCGGCAACCTCCTCGGCAGTGCCTGCTCGACGAAGGGGAACCGCGTTGAGGGCGAGTCGCTCGATGCTGCCTTCCTCACCATTGAGCTCGGCATCGACCAGGCCGGACGTGTTGATCATCCCGGGCGCGACGGCGTTCACCGTGATGCCGAACTCCGCCCATTCCAGCGCCAACGCCCGAGTCAACGCGATGACGCCATAGCGCGCGCTTGTCGAGTGCGCGAGTCCACGGGAGGGACGCAGGGCCGCAGCCGTCGTGACGTTGATGATCCTGCCGGGGACACCGCGTGCAATCGCTGCCCTCGTGAACGCCTGACTGCAGATGAACGTTCCGTTGAGGTTGAGGTCGACCACCGAGCGCCATCCCCGCACCGACATCTCGACCGCGGGCTTGGGGAACTGCCCGCCGGCATTGTTGACGAGAACGTCGACACCTCCCCACGTCTCCGCGATGGCCTCGAAAGCGGCACCTACGGAGTCCTCGTCTCGAATGTCCGCCACACAGCTCGTCGACTCGACGCCGGCGGCGCGCAGATCCGAGACGACCTCCTTCAGCGGCCCCTCTGTCCGAGCCATGACTGCGACATGCGCTCCCGCTCTGGCGAACTGAAGGGCCGTTGCGCGGCCGATACCTGTACCGCCCCCCGTGACGAGGACCCGCGCCCCCGCTAGGCCGGTCACTGCGGGCTCCATTGCTGTGGCGGTCATGAGTGTTCCAATCCCGGGGCGTCGCCCGTGGTCGTCGTTGATGCCGATTCGGCGGCGCGCCTCGCCTCGAGGCTGCGCAGCTCGGCTTTCCTGACCTTGTTCGTGCCCTCCGTCACCGGAAGCTCTGCAAGGAATTCCACATACCGCGGCACCATGAAGTTCGCCGCCTTGCTCGCTACGTGCTCGATCACCATCGCCTCGGTCAGAGCGCTCCCCGACCGCTTGACGACGAAGACTTTGATGTCCTCCTCGCTCACCTCCGACGGCACACCGATCGCGGCGCAGTCGAGCACGTCTGGATGGTCGAGAACCTCGCGCTCGACCTCGAACGACGACACGTTCTCTCCGCGACGCCGGATCGCATCCTTCGTCCGATCGACGAAGTAGAAGTAGCCCTCGTCGTCGTACCGGAACGCGTCGCCCGTGTGGAACCATCCGTTGCGCCATGCGGCGGCAGTCTCGTCGGGCCGCCCCAGGTACCCGGCATTCATCGTCCAAGGTGCACCGGTGCGACAGACGAGTTCTCCGACCTCTCCCGGCCCGAGCGGGTTGTCATCCGCATCCACGACGCGGAGCTCGTAGTACGGATAGCCGGGCCGTACCTTGCCGCAGCTCCGCCAGTCCCGGATGTCCCAGCCGCTGTGCGTCGGGATACTCGTCTCGGTCATGTTGAAGTCCGTGCAGAGACGAACTCCGAAGCGGGTCTGGAACCGATCCCATTCCGGGATCAACGGCACCATCACGACGTCTTCGAGGCAGTTCTCAGCATCTGTATCTGCCTTCGGCGCGCTCCAGAGGATCGATGCCATCGCGGAGACGAGAGCCGTAGTCGTGCACCGATACTTCTCGATGTCCTTCCAGAACGCGGAGGCACTGAACGTATGCCGGATAACCACCGGCGCGCCGTGCTCCAGACCCAGGCAGGGGAACAGCCGGCCGCCGATGTGATTCGGCGGGAACGGCCCGTAGATGACCTTGTCGGGGCCGAAGGTACCGGCAGGGAAGAGCCCGAGCGTCGTGGCATGGACCTGGCCCCAGGGGACGAGAACACCCTTGGACGGGCCGGTCGTCCCCGAGGTGTAGAGCACCAGCGCGAGATCACTCGCCTGAACTCCAAGGAGGTCCTCGTCGTGGGACAGAGGCGCAGCGGACCCCCCGGCAACCAACTCGTCGAAGTTGAGCACCGTCAGGTCACCCAGGCCGCTCACCTCGCCTCCACCCCGTACAACCACAGTCCGCAGGGCGGGCAGCCGTCCCTCATAGCGAAGGGAAGCGATGTCATCCACGAATGCCCGCTCGACGACGAGCACCGTCGCCGCAGAGTCGTTGATGATTTGCGCCAGCCTATGGCCTCGGTACCGGGTGCCGATCGGAACTTCGAGCGCACCGAGCGCAGCACAGGCGAACCACGTCCGATAGGTGTCCAGGGAGTGCGGCAGCATCGTCGCGACTGCGCTCCCGGGCGCGACACCGAGCCCGCGGAGCTCAGCCGCTAGCCGACGCGCCTCGGCATAGAGCTCGGCGTAGGTCAGGCTCTGCTCGGTCTCCGCCTCGATGAGGCAGATCGCGTCGGGCGTCTGCATCGCACGGGTCGCCAGCTTGCCCGGCAGCATGCGGACATCGGCGGAGGGTTCTGGAGCTGTCACGATCGTGAGGCTTCCTGTGAGTTGGGACGGCGGTTTCTGAGAAGGAACCGGCGTGCCCTGGGTGCGGCCCGACGTAGGCGTCGGCGGGTGCGCGCGGTTGGATCGAGGACGTCGCGGAGCGAGTCGCCGAGGGCATTGAACGCGAGAACCGTGAAGGCGATGGCCAGACCCGGCGCATAGACGCCACTGGGTCGCAGAGAGATGAACTGCGCCGCCCGCTGAAGCATCACGCCGAAGCTGGGACTCGGATATTGCACACCGAGGCCGACGAACGACAGGCTCGCTTCAGCGATGACCGCCATGCCCAGCATGAACGTGGACTGGATGACCACAGGTTGAATCGAGTTAGGCAACACGTGACGGATCACGATGCGCCAAGCCGGGCTACCGAACGACCTCGCCGCATCGATGTAGGAGCGCTCCTTGGTGACGAGCACCTGTCCCCTGGTCACACGAGCCACGCTAGGTGAGAACACGATGCCCACGGCAGTCATCGAGTGCACCAGACCCGGGCCCATGACAGCAGTGATGGCGATGGCGATCACAATTCCGGGAAACGAGAGCAGTGTGTCGGCAACGCGCATGATGACGCCGTCGACCCAACCCCCTCGGAATCCCGCCACCAGCCCGGTCGGCACTCCGATCAGAACGGCGACCCCGACGGCGATGACCGCAGACGTCAGCGAGGCACGTGCACCGAACACGAGGCGAGCCCATACGTCACGTCCCAGGTCGTCCGTGCCGAGCCAGTGCTGCCAGCTCGGCAAAGAGAAGGGCGCAAAGCCCTGGGTCGATGGCGAGTAACGCGCCACGAACGGTGCGCACGCCGCGATCACGATGATCAATACCAAGAATCCGGTCGCGACACGTGACCGCAGGTCACCCCACAGCCACTCACGAACGAATCCCGTACCGGACTCGGGCCGGCTCCGCTGAACGGTCGGCGTGCTCGTGGGTGGCGCGGTGAGTGTCTGCTCCTGGATGGTCATCAGCGGATCCTCGGATCGAACAGGCGGTAGGAGACGTCGACGACGACATTGGTGGCGATGACGATGGCGGCCATGATCAGGACGACACCTTCGACGATCGGATAGTCCTTGTTCTGGGCCGCGTTGACGACCAGGCTGCCGATGCCCGAGATGCCGAACACCGCCTCGACGACCACGGTCGCGCCCAGGAGTCGGCTGACCTGCAGTCCGATGACGGTCATCAGAGGAATTGCCGAGCCCTTGAGGGCATGCCGCCACACGATGTCCCGATCACCCAAACCTTTGGCTCGCAAGGTTCGGACGTGGTCCGAGGCGAGGACATCGATCATCGATGAACGCAGTTGGCGAGTGATCTCCGCGGCGCCGGCAAGACCCAGTGCGAGCGACGGGAGGAGCAGTTGCCTGAAGGCCATGGCCGGGTCGACCGTGATCCCGGTATATCCCGTTGCCGGCAGCCAGCCGAGGCGGAGTGCGAAGACCGAGACGAGGACGAGGCCCAGCCAGAAGCTCGGAATGGCGGCGCCTGCGGCAGCAACCGACGAGAGCGCGGCATCGACGCGAGTATGCGCGCGACGTGCGGTGATGACGCCACCCAACAGGCCCAGGATGATCGCGACGAGTAGTCCGCCCGCTACCAACTCCAATGTGGCGGGGAGCGCCGTCCCGATCTCGCTGGCTACGCCGATGTGGTTGGTGATCGACACGCCCAAATTGCCGTGGATCGCATGGTCCAGCCATGTCCCGTACTGGACCAGGAGCGGTCTGTCGAAGCCCTGTGCGTGGCGGATCGCCTGGACCTGTTGAACCGTTGCATTCTCCCCGGCGAGCGCCACGGCGGGATCTCCCGGCGCCAGGTGTACGAGAAGGAAGATTCCGAAGCTCGCCAGGAGCACCGTCGGCACCAGGGAGAGGAGCCGTCCGAGGATGAGCCTTCGCATCGCCATCAACCCCGCCTTCCGGCCAGCGAGAGGTCGCTCACGCGATGGCACGCGACGAGGCGCTCGGCAACTACCTCAAGCGCAGGCTCCTCGAGGCATTTGTCGACGGCGTAGGGGCACCGGTTGCGGAAGCGACATCCGGTTAGCGACGGCGCAGCTCCAGCGACCGCGCGGTCCCATCCGGCGTCGAGCGCCGATGCTGCCGAGGGCATTGGCGTCGGCTCCGACGCCCAGAGCATCTCGGTGTAGGGATGCAGGGGGCGCGCCGCCAGGTCGTCGGTCCGCGCGACCTCCACCAGGCGACCTCGATACATCACACCGACGCGATCGGAGAGGTGGGCTACGACACTGAGGTCGTGGGAGATGAAGAGGATGGCGAGGCCGAGCTCCTGTTGGAGGCGGAGCAGTAGGTTGATGATTCCGGCCTGCACGGAGACGTCCAAGGCGGACACGGCCTCGTCGCAGATCAGGAACTCCGGCTCGAGGGAGAGGGCTCGAGCGATGTTGACCCGCTGTTTCTGACCGCCGGAGAGCGCGTGCGGTTTGCGTTCGAGGTGGCTCTCCTCAAGTCCGACGAGATGAATGAGCTCGAGCACGCGTGCATCGGCCTCGGCACGCGTCAGTCCTGATAGCACTAGCGGCTCGCGGATCGCCGCGCGCACGCTCATGCGTGGGTCGAGAGCCTCGTGCGGATCTTGGAACACCATCTGGATGCGACGGCGCTGCCGGCGCAGACCGCGTCCTCTCAAGTTCTCGAAGTTCAGCCCGCCAACCCTCACCGAACCCGCCGCGATCGGCGTCAGCCGCATGACGGCGCGCGCGACCGTCGACTTCCCTGAACCCGACTCACCGATCAGGCCGAATATCTCGCGCCGACGGACGTCGAACGACACCCCGTCGACAGCACGGAGTGGCTGGCGTTGGCCGGAAACCTTGAACTCCACGCAAAGGCCCTCGACCGCGACCACGGGATCGACGGCGGGACGCCCGGTCGTTTGAGCTTCGACGCTCATGCGTTCACTCCTTCCGTGACCCCCGCAAGCGTGAGCTCGGACGAACGGCAGCAGCGAGCTGCGCGGCCTTCGGTCTCGACCAGCCGTTGCGGTGCCGCACACTCCGGCAACGCGTGATCGCAGCGTGCCTCGAACCGACACCCAGAGGGCATCGCAGTCAGGGCGGGAACGCGACCTGGAATCGAATACAGCGGTTGGCGTCGAACTGCGATCTGAGGGATCGCTCTGATCAGGCCCGACGTGTAGGGGTGGCGTGGACGAAGGAGGGCATCTTGAGTACTGCAGGACTCCACGACCTCGCCGGCGTACATCGTGTGCACCCGCGAACAGGTCTGCGCGACCACCCCCAGATCGTGCGTGATCAGGACGATGGCGGTGCCGTGCTCGGTACTCAGCCGTCGCAGCAGGGCAAGGATCTGCGCCTGGACCGTGACATCCAAGGCCGTGGTCGGCTCGTCCGCAATGAGCACCTTCGGTTCGCAAACAAGCGCCATCGCGATCATCACCCGTTGGCGCATGCCGCCGGACAGCTGGTGTGGGTACGCACGCAGCCGAGCACGCGCATCGACGATCCCGACGTCTGACAGAACCTCGGTGGCTCGCTGCTCAGCAGCCTTGCGGGACACCGGCTGGTGAATCCTGATGGTCTCGACGATCTGATCCCCGATGCGAAACAACGGGTCAAGCGCCGTCATCGGCTCCTGGAAGATCATGCTGATCTCCCGGCCACGAACCGCTGCGAACTCGGCGGGTGCGAGTCCGAGCAGTTCGCGGCCACCGACCTGCACCGATCCGGTGGTCCGGCTCAGTCCATGTGGAAGGAGACCCATCAGTGCCATCGCAGTGACCGACTTGCCGCTGCCGCTCTCACCGACCAGCCCGACGATCTCTCCCTCACCGACGCTGAGGGAGACGTCGTGGACAGCTTGGACCTCACCCTCCGCCGTGCTCAGGTGCACGGCGAGGTCTCGAACATCCAGTGCCGTTGCCATGTCGGGAGTTCTCCTAGGTGCCGTGATTGCTCAGTTGGCGAGAGAAAGGAACGAAACGTCGACCTTGCCGTACAGGTTCGGCTGCAGCCCGCGGACGTTGTCGGCAACCGCGGTCACGTTCGGCTCGCTGAGCAGCGGCAGCCAGACCACGTACTTCTGGTTGAGCTCGACCACCTTCTGGAAGGCTGCGGCGCGCGCGGACTGGGTCTGCGCCGATGACGCCGCCTGGAGGGCTTCCGCCATGCCGGGGGCGGCGTAGCCGCCGGCGTTGTAGAAGGAAGTGCTCGACAGCAGGTTGCTTGCCGTCTGGCTCGGATCTGGACGGCCGCTCCAGCTCGAGCAGATGAGGTCGTAAGACTTCTTGACGAAGAAGTCGTTGGCTGCGGTGGCGACGTTGAGGACGTCAAGCGACATGTTGATCCCGACGCTCTTGAGCTGCTGCTGGATGGCCTCGGCACGACGGATCTCACCGGTGTCCTGGAACGCCAGTCCCTTGATCGTCACCCCGTTCGCATAGCCAGCCTGCTTGAGGAGCTGGCGCGCCTTCGCGGTGTCGTGGGTGAAGGTGTTACTCAGCGACGC
>JBQCDC010000272.1:0-6619 GCA_051961575.1 Marmoricola sp. | reverse complement strand
CACCTCGGTTCGGCCGGGTATCCGCTTTTGGCTGGTTTATCACGCTGTGGGCGGGGGCTTTTCCCCCGCCCCACTGTTGTCTTGTGGCGACCCCTCGACTACGCGCAATACTGATCTCGATCGGGGGTCTGGGAAGGGTTGTGCGATGCCTACCGACGACGACTTGCTGAACGCTTTTGTCGCCATCCGATATGGCGAGGTCGATCGCCTGAGAGCCTTGATCGCCGAGCACCCGGACCTCATCGAATGGCAGCTCGGTGCACCGGGTCGCGGCCGCCGCCCACTGCACCTCGTGACCGACTGGCCGGGCTACTTCCCGAACGCACCCGAGATTGCCCAGATCCTCATCGACGCCGGCGCCGAACTCGACTACCGCGGACCGGACGGAACGGGTGAGACGGCACTCCACTGGGCCGCGAGCAGTGGCGATGCGGACGTCGCCGCCGTGCTCATCGCGGCGGGCGCAGACATCGAGGCCGCCGATGGATCGATCGGCACCCCGCTCGACAACGCCATCGGCTACGGGTGCTGGAACGTTGCCCGACTGCTGGTCTCCAGCGGCGCACGTGTCGACAAGGTCTGGCATGCCGCTGCCCTCGGGATGACCGCACGCCTGCGCGAACTCCTCGCCTCGGGCGCTCCCTCCCAGGCGGACATCGACCAAGGGCTCTGGCACGCGTGCGCGGGCGGCCAACGACGCGCGGCCGAACTGCTCGTCGAGCACGGCGCCGACCTGACGTTCACCCCTGAGTACGGGACGGGCTCGATGGTCGACGCCGCGACCGGCAACGGAACCCAGCAGGAGAACGTCATCACGTGGCTCAAAGGCCTAGCGGACGATCAGGCGAACCCGGCGAGCACGTCGTCGAGCCGCTCGTAGCCGCGACCGAGTCCTTCGGCCATGCCGGAGGACACCCAGCCGTCGCGCATCTCGCGATTGACGTAGCGGACGGTCAGGGTCATCGCGGTCCGCCCGTCCTCGCGTTCCTCGAGAACCAGAGTGTTGACGCTCGGACCCGGGTAGTCGTCGAACTGCTCGGTGGAGACCATGAGGTGCGGCCGCTCGACCTCGTCGTAGGTGCCGCTGATCCCCATGGCGCCAGGGCCATCCGGCTGGGTGAAGACCCAGCGATAGCTGCCACCGGCGCGCACGTCCATCTCGCAGGTCGTGAGCGGGAAGGCAGGATCGCCCAGCCAGTGCCGTAAGTGCTCGGGTTCGGTCAGTGCCTGCCATACCTTGTCCGGGGACGCATCGAAGTCGCGACGCATCACGATCGAGGTGTCGTCCGGCGTGGTGACGTCGAACGTGTCTGCCCAGATGCTCACGCCTGCTCCTTCGGGTCGTCGGACATCGTCTTCAAATAGTCGTCGAGACGGTCATAGCGTTGTTCCCAGAAGACTCGGAACTCCTCGGTCCACTCGGCGACATCCTTCATCGGCTCGGCATGCAAGGTGGCCGGTCGGGACTGCCCGACCCGACCGCGGGTGACCAGCCCGGCGCGCTCCAGCACCCGCAGGTGCTTGGACACGGCCGGACCGGTCATGTCGAAGGGTGCACCGATCTCGGCCACCGTCGCCGGTCCGCGCTTGAGCCGCGTGAGCATCGCTCGACGCGTCGGATCGGCCAGCGCGGCGAACACCAGAGACAGCGGATCGCGGGCCCCCACCGGGCCGGCGCCCAGCGCGACGGTGGTCACGCCTTGCCCAGGTCCTCGTGAGGGAAGCCACCCTCGGGCCACTGCTGCAGCAGCCAGGAGTTGCCGTCGGGGTCCTCGAACCGGCGGTAGAGCACGCCGCCCATGTCCTGAACCTCGCCGAGCTCCAGTCCGCGGCTCGCGAGGTCCTTGCTCGCCTCCTCCATGTCGGCGACGACCAGGTGGAGACCCTTCTGCACGCCGACGGGCATGTCGCTGATCTCCGGAATGTCGCGGCCGAGCAGGATGGCGCACCCCGATCCCGGCGGGCAGATCTGCACGATCCGCATCCCGTTCGGTTGCTCGTGGTCGGTGATCAGGTGCCAGCCGCAGGTGTTCACGTAGAAGTCGCGAGCACGGTCGACATCGCTGACCGGCAGGTGGACGAGCTCGAGTCGCATCTCGATGGTGGTCATGTCGAACCTCCTTGTTAGAAACCATTTGGTTTGATAACTAGATGGTTATCCTTCGCACGACGAATGTCAAGGCCTCTTCGGGAGAGCGTCGACCCAACGAATCGAGAACACTTCGTGAATCCCCTTTGAGCCTCTTGTGACCGCCCTGAGCGGCTCACAACGATCAGGTTTGGGCCGCTCACTCGGACGCCCGGAACCCCTTGGAGGAATCCCGTGGCTGTTGGAACACACGAAAGTTGGCTGTCATAGGCGCAGCCATCGTCGCCCTCGCTCTCGCCGGCACCACCGTCGGCCAAGCAGTGGCGAACGCGCATCCGGCGACCGGCGTCGGATCCTGCACGCTGAAGAACTGGAACCCCAATCGGACCCGGAGGATGCGACGAACCTGCCCGAGGGCAGTCGTCCGCAGTCCTACAAGCCCGACGACGACAACTGCACCGGCGCGACGTTCGCCAAGCCGGGCGCCGAATTCACCCGCTTCCCGCAGCCGCACAACTTTCACGTGACCGACAAGTCCCAGACGAAGTCGATCCGGACCTGCGTCAAGGCGAAGTGCAGCACCAGCAGCGAGACGGTCATGGCGCCGACCACCGCCGCTAACCCGCTGGCTCCCTACTTCCCGCCGTTCACGCACTTCGTGCTGCTGTACCGCGAGAACCACACCTTCGACGACTACCTCGGTGACTGCGCCACGATCTACAGCGGCTGCAACGGCGTGGTCGAGAGCACCAACCACATCAGCTCGGTGCCGAACCTGCACACGCTCGCGTCGACCTACGCGCTGTCGGACTCCTACAACACCGGCACGCAGCCGCCGAGCGGCCCGAACCACTGGTGGATGTTCTCCGGTCAGTCGGCCTCGAGCTCGCAGCAGCAGTCCTACCCGAGCAACGGCACGCAGTTCGACCGCTTCCTAGGCGGCGTCTCCTCGTCGTCGCTCGGCACCGACCCCTGCAACATCCCCACCGCGCCCACCACCACGGGCGCCCCGAAGACGACCTTCCTCATGGAGGGCGACTTCTACTGGATGCTCACCAGCGGCAGCGGCGAGTGGAAGAACCCGACCACCGCGAAGCCCGAGGTGCTGCCGATCAACCGGCCGGGCACCAACATCCCCGAGCAGAGCATCTACAACAACTACACCTGCAAGGCGCAGAACGACGACGATCAGGTGGTCGGCAACGACTTCTTGAACAACGTGGCGACCAACGGCCTGCCGACGTACTCCTACGTGGAGCTCTTCAACGACCACCCGGGCACCTACCAGGACATCGCGAAGAACGACTCGGTGACCAAGCAGATCGTCGACTCGATCATGGGCAACGCGTCCTACAAGGACAACACGGTCATCATCGTGACCGAGGACGACACCCAGAACGGCAGCAACGGTCCCGACCACGTCAGCAACACCTACCGCGTTCCGCTCGTGGTGATCGCCTCGCCGAAGTACGAGAAGCAGCACTACCTCTCGCACGTGGCGTACTCGACCAACAACGTGCTGGCCGCGATGGAGCGGGTGGCCAACAACGTCACGCCGGGCGTCATCGACCCGAACAACAACATCGCTGCAGGCACCTACCCGATGACGACCGCCGACCAGTCCGGCCTCGGTGACCCGCTGTCTGACTTCTGGATCCAGGGCTCGAGCCCGCTGACGGCGAGCGCCTCGGGCACGCCGACCACGGGCAACGCTCCGGTCTCGGTCGCCTTCACCAGCGCCGGCTCGGGCGGAACCGGTCCGTACAGCTACAGCTGGAACTTCGGCGACGGCAGCACCGGTACCGGTCAGAACCCGACCCACACCTACACGACCGCCGGTACCTACACGGCGATCGTCACGGTGACCGACAGCGCGAACCCGGCGAACACCGCGACGGCGAACGTGGCCGTCACGGTCAGCGCGGCGGGCCAGACGCTGACGGCCAGTGCGGCGGCAACGCCGACCTCCGGACAGACGCCGCTGAACGTCGCGTTCACCGGAACGGCCGCGGGTGGCACGCCGGGGTACAGCTACAGCTGGAACTTCGGTGATGGCACGACCAGCCCGCTGCAGAACCCGACGCACACCTACAACTCGGCGGGCACGTTCAACGCCACGTTGACGGTGACCGACACCGCCTCGCCGGCACACACCGCCACCTCCAGCGTGAGCATCACGGCATCGCCGATCGCCGGAACCGTTCCGGATGCGCCGACGAACCTGGCGGCCTCGGCATCCACGGGTCAAGCAACGCTGACCTGGAGTCCACCGGCCAACGACGGCGGCGTTGCGATCACCTCGTACAAGGTCTACCGCGGAACCTCACCGGGCTCCGAGACTTTGCTGACGAGCGGCGGATGCAGCGGTCTCGGCAACGTGACCAACTGCACCGACACCGGGCTCACCAACGGCCAGACCTACTACTACAAGGTCAGCGCCGTGAACTCGCTGGGCGAAGGCGCACAGAGCGCCGAGGCCAGTGCGACGCCGAGCTCCTGCCCGTCGAGCCAGCTGCTGGGCAACACCGGCTTCGAAACCGGCACGCCTGCTCCGTGGTCGGCGACCTCGGGCGTGGTCAGCAACAGCACGGTCGAGCCCGCGCACACCGGGTCGTGGAAGGCGTGGCTGGACGGATACGGCAGTGCCCACACCGACACGTTGTCGCAGGCGGTGACGTTGCCGAGTGGATGCACGAACTACAAGTTCAACTTCTACATGCACATCGACACCGCGGAAACGACGACCACCACCAAGTACGACACGCTCAAGCTGCAGGTGCTGAACAGCGCGGGCACGGTGTTGTCGACGCTCTACACGTACTCGAACCTGAACGCGAACACGGGCTACAGCCTGCACTCGTTCAACCTGTCGAGCTACGCGGGCCAGAACATCACGCTCAAGTTCACCGGCACCGAGGACTACACCAAGCAGACCTCTTTCGTGATCGACGCCGCGACGATTAATGTGAGCTTGGAGGTTGGGTGTCTGGGAGTGACCCCTGGGTCACTCCCAGACACCCAATGCTTGAGGCAACCAGCGATGCAGGTACTCGCGGTCCTGCTTCGGCGTCCTCGGCGACGCGGGGCCGCGCGTCAGCATCGAGATCATCTGCCTGGCGAAGAGCTCGGTGGCATCCGCCATCGAGCTCTTCAGCTTCTTGGATACCTCGGCGGCAGGGGTCAGGGCTTGGGTGGCGAAGTAGATCTCGTCGGCGCCGAGCGGACCGAGACGCACGTTGCCGGGTTCGTAGTAGACGGCCATAGCCGGCTCGGTGCGGATGTGCTCGACGGCGAACATCAGGGCTTCGACGACGCGATCGGCCGGCGTCTCGAAACCTCGGCAGTGCTCCTGGAGCCGTTCGATGATCGCGAGCACCGCCTGCTCGGCGGCCTGGACGACGATCTCCTCGCGATTGGCGAAGTAGGCGTAGAGCGTCGGGCGGGAGACTCCGGCCTCGCGCGCGATCAAGGCCGTGCTCGTGCGCTCGACCCCGACGCGAGAGACACAGCGAACGGCAGCCTCGAGGATCCGCTGACGGGCGTCGTTGGAGTCGGCGGGGAGATCGCCGGACCAGGTCACACGTCGCGGGGTCGCCATATTCTGATTTTACACATTGACACCGCTTAGTAAAAGCCGTAAAACGGGTGTCATGATTCTTTCCGGGAAGAACGTTGTCATCACGGGCGTCGGCGACGGCCTCGGCCGCGAGTGCGCCGAGTCGGCCTTCGCGCAAGGCGCGAACCTCGTGCTCGCCGCGCGCTCCGAGGACAAGCTGAGGAAGATCGCCGACTCGATCGACCCGACAGGTGAGCGCGTGCTCGCGGTGCCCACCGACATCACCGATCCGGAATCGTGCAAGGCGCTGGCTGAGGCTGCGGTCGCGCGCTTCGGCGCGGTGCACGGCCTCGCCCAGGTGGCGGCGTTCGAGCTGGCCTGGGGTGGTCTCAACGACATGAACCCCGAGGACTGGCGCAAGGCCCACGAGACCAACGTGATCGGCGCCTACAACGTGCTGCGGCCACTCGCCCCTTCGATGAAGGACGCGGGCGGCGGATCGGTCGTGTTCATCGGCTCGATGTCGATGTTCAAGCCGTCACTGACCCAGGCCGGATATGCGGCCTCCAAGGCCGCACTCCTCACCGCGACGTACTACCTGGCAGATGAGCTCGGGCCGGACAACATCCGAGTGAACATGGTGGTCCCGTCGTGGATGTGGGGGCCGCCGGTGGAGATGTACATGGGCATGATCGCCGACGCGGAGAAGATCACGCCCAAGGAGGCCTACGACAACATCGCCGGCAAGTTCCCGATGCGGAGGATGGCCGAGGACGGCGAGGTCGCGAACACCGTGACCTTCTTCCTCTCGGACCTGGCAAGCGGCATCACCGGTCAGCACCTGCAGGTCAACTGCGGCGAGCTCTCCAAATGAAGCGCGTCGTCGTCTGGGGAACGGGTGTCGTCGGCAAGCTCGTCATCGCCGAGATCGTGAAGAGCCCGGCGTTCGAGCTCGTCGGCGTTGGCGTCAGCAA
>JBQCDC010000271.1:0-3335 GCA_051961575.1 Marmoricola sp. | reverse complement strand
TGCTCGCCAGCAGGTGCGACCAAGAGCGTCGTCCCCGTGCCCTCCGCGTCGGCGACGAAGGAACGCGTCTCAGTGACGGCGGCCAGCGCATCGGTCAGGTCATCCGACGCGAGCGCGGGGAGGTCGGCGCAGAGTGCGGCGATACCCAGTGAGGGGTAGGCCGCGCGGAGCTCATCGGCCGCTCGCGCCAGGGCTTGGTTGAGATCGCCCTCGCCACGGTCGGCAAGGTGATGCGCGTTCGCCGGCACGAGATCGGCGGCATCCGTCACCACCCACACGCCTTCAACCAGAGGCGACGCAGCCGCCGCAGCCACCGTGTCCCAGGCGAAGGCCACCGCTAGGCGCTGGTGCTCTGCCACCCCGGAACGGGCCAAACGTGTCTTGGCGCGGTCAGGCCGCTTGAGGGGCACCAAGACTGCGAACATGGCGACAACGCTTGCATGCCGTCGCCGTCTCTCAACGGGCGGGTGGCCACAGTAGGCTCAGTTCTTGCTGGTCATTCAGGTGAGACGGAGGTGCCCCCGCATGTCAGCGGCTCGGAACTCGAATCAACAAGGCTTGTGGGCGTTCAGGGCTGCGGCGGTGGTCCTCAAGCCCTTGTTGATTGCGATCGGTCGGCGCGACTGGCGTCACGGAGACCGGATCCCGGCCTCGGGTGGCATCGTCGTGGCGGTCAACCACATCTCCAAGATCGACCCGCTGATGCTGGCGCACCTGATGTACAACCACCACCGGTTGCCGAGGTTCTTGGCCAAGGACGGCCTCTTCCGGGTCAAGGTGCTCGGTGAGCTCATGTACGGCTGGGGCCAGATCCCGGTCGCACGCGAAGGCGGCGACGCGACGATCGCCTTCGGCGCCGCGGTCGAGGCCGTCGAGAACGGCGAGGCGGTCATGTTCTACCCGGAGGGCTCGATCACGCGCGACCCCGACGGATGGCCGATGCGTGGCAAGACCGGAGCCGCTCGGGTCGCGCTGATGGCCGATGCGCCGGTCATCCCGATCGGGCAGTGGGGTGCGCAGAACACTCTTCCCGCCTACAGCGGCAAGCCCAGCCTTCTTCCTCGCCACGTCGCGCACTACAACGTCGGCGACCCGGTCGATCTTGATGACCTGCGCGGCAAGGAGATCACCGCCGAGGTCCTCCACGAGGCCACCGACCGGATCATGGCCGCGATCGCCGAGCTCGTCGGCGAGATACGTGGCGAGGCTCCACCTGCGGAGCGGTTCGATCCGCGGAAGGAAGGGATCTCGGAGTTCGGCAAGCCCACCCTCGTCCAGCAGGAGTCGGAGAAGTCGCAGGGCGGTAGCGCATGAGTCGCGTCACCGTGATGGGCGCGGGCGCGTGGGGCACGGCCTTCAGCCTCGTGCTCGCAGACGCGGGCAACGACGTCACCATGTGGGGTCGGCGACCCGAGCTCTGCGAGGCGATCACCCGCGACCACGAGAATCCCGACTATCACCCGGGCATCGAGCTCCCGCACGCGATCACCGCGACGGCGGATCCGGAGGAGGCATTGGCGCAGGCCGAGGTCGTGGTCCTGGCCGTGCCCTCGCAGAGTCTTCGCGACAACCTCACCGAGTGGAACCCTCTGCTACCTACGACCGCGCCCCTGGTCTCGCTGATGAAGGGCGTCGAGCTCGGAACGCTCAAACGCGTCAGCGAGATCATCGCCGAGGTCACGGGAGCCGGCCCCGAGCGCATCGGTGTGGTGAGCGGCCCCAACCTCTCGCCCGAGGTGATGCGTCGCGAACCTGCCGCGAGCGTGGTGGCGTGCGCGAACGAGTCGGTCGCCCACCAGCTGCAGGATCTGTGCCACAGCAAGGCGTTCCGCCCGTACCGCAGCAGCGACGTGGTGGGTTGTGAGTTCGGTGGCGCCTACAAGAACGTGGTGGCGCTGTGCGTGGGCATGGCGGTCGGACGCGGCTTCGGAGACAACACCACAGCGTCGCTGATCACCCGCGGACTGGCGGAGACCGCGCGCCTTGGCATGGCCTGGGGTGCGGATCCGTTGACGCTCATGGGGCTTGCGGGCTTGGGTGACCTGGTCGCCACCTGCTCCTCACCACTGTCGCGCAACCGGACGTTCGGTGAGCGTCTTGGTCAGGGCATGACCCCGGAACAGGTCGTCGCGGTCACCAAGCAGACCGCCGAAGGCGCTAAATCCTGCGCATCCTTGCTGGCCTTGGCTCGTCAGACCGGCGTCGATGCGCCGATCGCAGAGCACGTCGATGCGGTCCTGCGCGGCGCGATGTCGCCGGAGGATCTGATGAATGCCTTCATCGACCGCGAACCGAAAGCAGAGCGCGACTAAGCGTTGAGAGCCTGGTCGAGGTCTTCCCAGAGGTCCTCGACGTCCTCGATCCCGGCCGACAGACGGATCAACCCTTCGGGAATCGTCGCGGGTTCGGACTTCCAACGACGACGGCGCTCGAGCGTCGACTCGACGCCGCCCAACGACGTCGCGTGCACCCAGAGCTTGGTGTTCGCGACCAGAAGATCGGCACTCTCGCCATCCGCCAGCTCCAGACCGACGATGGCGCCGAAACCCGGATAGCGAACCGCGTTCACCTTGGGGTGTGCGCGCAGTCGGTCGGCGAGCTCCGAGGCGTTGCCCTGAGCCTGTGCCACGCGCAGCGCCAGCGTGCGCAACCCACGCAACGTCAGCCAGGCCTCGAATGGCCCGGGGATCGCGCCGATCAGGTCGCGGCGACCCTTGAGCACGCCGTAGAGCTCGTCGTCGTTGACCACCAGTGCGCCCATCTGCACATCCGAGTGCCCGGCGAGGTACTTGGTGGCCGAGTGCAGCACGATGTCGGCACCCAAGGTCAACGGCTGCTGGAGCAGGGGCGTCGCGAAGGTGTTGTCGACGACGGTGTGCGCACCGGCCTGCTTGGCCGCAGCCAGGATCGTCGGCAGGTCGGAGACCTCGAGCGCCGGGTTGGTGGGGGATTCCAGCAGCACGAGCGCGGCGTCCTCGCACGCCGCGACCACCGCGGCGGTGTCGGTGATGTCGACCAGGTGCGCCTTGATGCGTCCGCGTGCTTCGAGGTCGGCGAGCTGCATGATCGTGCCGTTGTAGGCGTGGCGCGGTGCGACCACGGTTTGCCCTGACCCGATCAGGTCGAAGACGGTCGCCACCGCGGCAAGTCCGCTGGCGAAGGCGAGGCATCGACCGCCTTCGAGATCCCCGATAGCCGTCTCGAGCGCCGTCCAGGTCGGATTGCCGTAGCGCCCGTATTCGACGTCTCCACCTGCCACGTAGGTCGAGGCCATGGTGATCGGAGGGTTCAGGGGCTGATCGGGGACGCGAGGCGGCCGGGCGGTATGGACGACA
>JBQCDC010000270.1:0-4621 GCA_051961575.1 Marmoricola sp. | reverse complement strand
CCCTCCGAACCGTTCGCCACCACCACCGGGCGCCGCGCTCCGCGGACGGCCTCGATCTTGCGGTGCGTCGGGAACCCGCTGCCGCCTCGGCCGGTCAGGCCCGACTCGGCGATCGCCCGCAGAACGCCGCCGGCCGGTGGCCGCTCTCCGTAGGCACACCGATGCGCGTCCAGACTCGCGTCGGTCGCGAGGAAGAGTCGTTCGGCGGTCTGGGCCACGGCGTTCGCTTCCTGGGTCAGCGTCATCGGACTGCCCATCTGGCCACCAGTCGGGGTATTCGCTGCATGCCGCGCTCGGCGAAGTGCTCCGTCATGCGCCATCCGATCGCGATCAGCACAGCCGTGACGGCGACGGCGACGATCGACTCCGACCAGACCGTTCCCGCATCCGTGCCGGTGCCGAGGCCGTGGATCACGGCGATCGGGAAGAGTGCGTAGACCGCCCAATGGGTCACGCGGAACACCCGCGGCCCGACGCGGTGTCGGAGCAGCGCGACGACGACCACGACGACGAGCAGGTCGGCGCCGAGGGTGCCGAGGCCCAGCCAGAAGGGGCGGTAGGTGGCGTGGAACGGCAGCGCGACGTCGAGCAGCTTGAGTTGCGCGTAGGGGTCGAAGAGCAGCGTCGTCACGTGGATCGCGATGAGGCCGACGCCCGTCAGCGCCAGGGTGCGGTGGAGTTGGTTGACCCCGAAGCGCCCGAGACCGACGATCGCTCGGCCGGATCGTGCCCGGATCCCCAGCACGATCGCCGCGGCGAAGAAGCACGTCGCCACCAGTCCGGTCGCGCGACTCAGGTCCCAGAGCGCCTTGGTGAGTTCTGCGTGGGTCATGCCGGTTGCCTCCGCTCGGCTGCGGGCCAGCCGGCGGCGACGATCTCGTTGCCTCGAGTGTCGACGAGGCGCGCTGGATGACCGCGGTCGTGCAGCCACTGGAGGCCGGCGTCGCCGAGGATCATCGACGCCGTGGTCGCGATGTTGGCTTCCACGCAGGTATTCGAGGCGACCGTGACCGCCGCCCAAGGGGTGGCGGCGGGAGCGCATGTCCGGGGATCGATGAGGTGGTGCCGCTGCACGCCTGCCTGTGACCACGTTCGTCGGATCGTGCTCGACGTCGCGATCGCGGCGCCGCTGGGGAGCTGGACGTCATGGGTGTCGCCGATGCCCGCGTCGACGCGGATCCGCCAGCCATCGTCGGGTCCGTCGCCGGCCGTGGCGATGTCGCCACCGATCCCGACGAGAACGCCGACACCGAGTCTGTCGGCCACGAGGGCGGCCGCGTCATCGGCGGCGAGGGCCTTGCTGGTCGCGCCGAAGTCGAGCTCGGTGCCGACGGGCAGGGCGAGGGTGGCGCCCACCCGGCGGATCTTGCGCCAATGCGGAAGCCGCCGCACGACGGCGCGAACCGGCACATCCCGGTCGTGGATGAGGGTGATGTCGCGGTCGTAGCCGAGGTCACCGAGGATGCCGCCCACCGTCGGGTCGATGATGCCGTCGGTCGCACGGGCGGCAACCAGTGCGGCGTCGAGGTGACGGATGAACAAGGGGCTCAGGTCGCCGCTGGGTCGACGGATCTCGGAGTCGTCGCGGAAGCGGTTGACCGCGTCGTCAACCTCGGCGAGATGCGCCCGAACCAACGCGACAGCATCGTCTAGGGCGTCCCGATCGGTGACCGTCACCTCGGCCGTCGTGCTCCACACCGCCCACTGGCGGCTGCCCGGGGTCGTGGTCATGAGCCGCTCGTCGTTCCCTGCGCCGGCGTGCTGCCGGTGGAGTTGCTGACCTGCGGGGTTGGGGTGGTGCTGTGCGAACTGCTGGGCTTGCTCGCGGTCTTCGCCTTGGTGGGCGTGGTCTTCGCCTTCGTCGGCGTGCTGTGCGTGTGCGTCGTGGTGTTGGTGCTGGTCGTCGAGGCGGAGGCGGTCTGGGTCGAGACCGCGATCCAGCCGGCGAGGCCGAGTGTCGCGGCTCCGGCGGTCGCCACCGCGCCACGGCTCCACTGCCGGCTTCGTGCCACGAGGCGATCGGGGTGAACTTTGTGTCCCATGTCGACTCCCTCTCCCTTGGTCTCTACTGGTCTCTACGTCTTTGTGACCTTCGACGTTCAGACTGGGCGGCGAACTTGTGAGAATTCTTTGGGCTCACGATGGTTCGGGGTGCTTGGTGGACGGATCTTCTAAGAAAGCGTCAAGGGGGCCGTGTGACGCTCGCCGCATGGAGCGAAGTCACCCCGGCGCGTCGCCGATCTCGCTCTATTCTCGGCCCATGGATGGCGCGAGCCGCTTGCTCCTGGTCGAGGACGACCCCACGCTGCGCGAGCTGCTCGAGCAGCTGCTCACCGGCGAGGGTTACGAGGTCGAGCTGGCCGCCGACGGGCAGCGGGCCCTCCACCTCGGTCTCACCAGGTCCTACGACGCGATGATCCTCGACCGAGGACTGCCGGCCATCGAGGGTCTGGACCTGCTGATGCGGCTGCGCGCCAAGGGTGTGACCACGCCGACCCTGATCCTCTCCGCTCTCGACAACCCGATGGACCGCGTGATCGGCCTGGATGCCGGCGCGGAGGACTACCTCGGCAAGCCGTTCGACCTCGATGAGCTCCTGGCTCGTCTGCGCGCGCTGGTCCGCAGGCACGCGGACAACGCCACCGAGCTGCGTCTGCCGGGTAGGTACCGCTTGGACGTCACCACCCGGACGGCGACTCCGGAGTCGGGCTCCGTGGTCGTCCTCTCTCCGCGCGAGGTCGCTCTGCTCGAGGCACTGGCCCGGAGTCCTCGCCAGGTGTTCAGCCGACGGGATCTGCTGTCGCTCGCGTTCGAAGGCGCGGAGGACGAGGGACTCGTCGATACCTACGTCCACTACTTGCGACGCAAGCTCGGCAGAGGTGTGGTGGCGACCGTCCGCGGACTCGGGTACCGGCTGGGCGGTGTCGACGCGTGAGGACGAAGGCTCATGGTGAGCTGCGCCGGACCTCGCTGCGGATCGGTCTCCAGACGGGTGCGTTGGTGCTGGGCGTGCTCGTGGTCGTCGGAGGAGTGTTCTGGCTGCTCTACGGTCAGGCGGTCGACCGTGCGGAGAGCTCGCTGCTGACCAACGCGGCTCACGGGGTCGATCGCCCGCAGGAGGCACCGCCTGGGGTCTGGGTCACGGTGAAGCAGCACGGCCAGATGCAGAGCTCGTCAGATCTGCCGGCTCAGTTGCCCGACCGGTCGGCCATCGCTCAGGTCGAACGCGACGGTGGCTCGGTCGTGAGCCGTGTGCACGGGCCGGATGGGACCTACCTGGTGCGCACTGAGCGGGTGGGCGATCGGATCACGCAGGCCTCGCTCGACCTGCGCGATCGCCAGGATGAGTCCGAGCGAGTGGCGACCGCGATCCTCTTCTCCGCGGGCGTGGGTGTGCTCCTGGCGGCCATCGTGGCCGCGTGGTTGGCGAGTCGTTCCGTGCGCCCGATGGCGGAGTCGCTCACGCGGCAGCGCCGTTTCGTGGCTGACGCCAGCCATGAGCTGCGGACGCCGCTCACGCACTTGAGCATGCGGGTACAGCTCTTGAGCCGTCGCGCCGCCCGCGGCGAGATCGCCGCGGCAGACCTCGCACCCGTCGTCGCCGACACCCACGTCCTCGCCGAGATCCTCGACGACCTGCTTGCCGCCAGCGACACCCGCGCTCAACTGCGCGAGCCCACCGACATCGGAGCGCTCGTTCGCGATGCCTGCGCCGCAGTCGCGCCGTTCGCTCACGATCGGGGGATCGCCCTGCGCACCGACGCCCCCGAAACCATCACCGCACCCGCCGTTCCGACCGCGCTGCGACGAGCGGTCACCGCTCTGGTGGACAACGCGGTCGACCACGCCGGGTCGTCGGTTGACGTGACCGTCACCTCGAGCCGACGGCGAGTGCGCATCGCCGTCACGGACGACGGACCTGGGATCGCCAAAGACCTGATGCCGCACGTGTTCGAGCGCTTCAGCGGCGGCCGGACCGGCGACTCAGATCGCCGTCACTTCGGGATCGGGCTGGCGCTTGTCGCCGATATTGCCGCGGCTCACCGCGGGTCGGTGGACGTGAGGAATCGCGAGGACGGGCGGAGCGGAACGACCTTCACCCTGACGCTCGCAGCGACCTAGGCATCGTGACGGCCTACGGCCTCCTCAACCTCCGGCGCCGTGAATGCGGCGGCTCAGCAGCGCACCCGTCGCTCGGACGCGCTCGACCAGGACGTCGAGCGGGGGCGCGTCCGCCGATGAGTAGGTGACCGCCACGGCGGCCACCGGAACGCTGTTGTGATCGAGGACCGGCACGGCTACGGAGGCGAAGCCCGGCGTGATCTCGCCGTCCTCGTTCGCGTAGCCGCGTTGACGGGTCTCCGTCAGGATCGTGCGCAGCGCGCTCAGGGTGGTCGGTCCGGAGGCATGCCGGGAGACGAAGGCGTCGCGGTCGGGGAACAGCGCTCGGACCTGGTTGGCCGGCAGGGCGGACAGGATCGCGCGACCGCTGGCGGTGAGGTGGGCGGGGAGCCGGACGCCGACATCCGTGACCAGGGGAGGCCGGCCAGGAGCGCGTTCCTCCAGCACGTAAAGGACGTCGCGACCATGCGGAACGGCGAGGTGGGCGGACTGGCCGAGG
>JBQCDC010000269.1:0-2651 GCA_051961575.1 Marmoricola sp. | reverse complement strand
CGCGACGCTCGGGCGATTCCTCAACGGCTTCGGACTGGGACGTCTGGCGGACATCGGGCTTCCGGGTGAATCCCAGGGCCAGTTGCCGAATCCCGCTGGCTGGAACAAGCTGACGCACGCCAACATCGCCTTCGGTCAGGGTCTGTCCGTCACGGCTCTCCAGATGGCCGCGGCGGTCAACACCGTCGCCAACGGCGGTGAGTACATCGCTCCGAGCCTGATCCTCGGACAGGCCACCGACGCGAGTGGCACCAAGGTCGGCAGCGACCTGTCCGTCACCCGTCGCGTGGTGAGCACGGAGGCCGCGGCCAAGGTCGCCCGGATGATGGAGCAGGTCACTCGTGCGGGCGTCGGTACCGCGCCCAACGCGATGATCCCCGGCTACCGGGTGGCCGGTAAGACCGGAACGGCCCAAGAGGTCGGGCCCTGTGGCTGCTACGACCGCACCGCGGTGTCGTTCGCGGGATTCGCGCCCGCGGACAACCCGCGCTTCACTGTGTACGTGGTCGTCGAACGTCCCCGAGCGGGATCCACCGGATTCAGCACCGCGGCTCCGGTCTTCCGCTCGTTGATGGGGTACCTGTTGCAGAAGTACGCGGTGCCGCCGACCGGTTCTGCGCCGGCCCAGCTCAAGATCACGTGGTAGCGATGAGCCTCCTGCGCCCCAAGGCTCGTAACGCAACCACCCTGTCCGATCTCGCCGCCCTCGTGGGTGCATCGATCGATGCGACCCAGGGATCGGTCGAGGTGACGGGCGTATCGCTGAGCACCACGCGTATCGAGCCGGGCGACCTCTATGCCGCGCTGGCCGGAACGCGGGTCCACGGTGCGCGGTTCGCTGCGGATGCCGTGGCCGAGGGCGCGCTCGCGATCCTGACCGACGCCGAAGGCGCTGCGCTGGCAGCAGGACTCGCGCCGATCCTCGAGGTCGCCGATCCGCGCGCCGTGCTCGGTGAGATCGCGGCCGAGATCTACCACCGTCCCAGTGAGCGGCTGCGCATGCTGGGCGTCACCGGAACCCAGGGCAAGACCACCACCACGCGACTGCTCGAGTCCGCGCTGGATGCGGCTGGGGTCCGCGCGGCCGTGGTCGGAACCGTGGGAACCCGCATCAACGGTGTCGCGCTCAACACGTCGTTGACCACGCCGGAGGCACCCGACCTCCAGGGCCTGCTCGCGGTGATGTGCGAGCAGAACGTCGAGGCCTGCACGATGGAGGTCTCCAGCCACGCCCTGGTGCTGGGCCGCGTGGACGGCGTCGTGTTCGATGTCGCCGCCTTCACCAACCTCGGGCGCGACCATCTCGACTTCCACGCGACCGTGGAGGACTACTTCGGCGCCAAGGCGCAGCTCTTCACGCCGCGGCGGGCCCGGCACGGACTGGTCAATCTGGACGACGAGCACGGCCGACTCCTGGTGGAGCGTGGCGGGATTCCGATGAGCACCTTCTCCAGCCAGGGAACGGATGCGACCTGGCAGGCCGTCGACATCGAGGAGGACTCGGGCGGGTCGACCTTCCGTGTCCTCGGACCGGACGGCCTCGACCTCACCACGCGCGTCAACATCCCGGGCGTCTACAACGTCTCCAACGCGCTCTGCGCCTTCGCGATGGGCGTCCAAGCCGGTTTCGACGCTGAGGCGCTGGCGCGAGGGCTTTCCTCGGTCAGCGGCGTGCCCGGTCGGCTGGAGCGGATCCACGGCGGTCGTGAAGACGCTCCCGAGGTGTACGTGGACTACGCGCACAAGCCCGACGCGGTGACCGCCGCGCTCCGCGCGCTACGTCCGCTCGCTCGTGGACAGCTGATCATCGTGCTCGGTGCCGGAGGCGATCGCGACAGCGGCAAGCGTCCGCTGATGGGCGCTGCGGCGGCCGAGCTCGCCGATCGCGTGATCGTCACCGACGACAACCCGCGCTCGGAGGATCCGGCGGCGATTCGCGAGGCCGTCGCGGGCGGTGCACGCTCGGTGGGGACGGCTCAGGTGCAGCAGATCGCCGACCGTCGGGAGGCGATCATCGAGGCGATCACGACCGCTCACGCGGGTGACATCGTGGTGATCGCGGGTAAGGGACACGAGACCGGGCAGGAGATCGCGGGCATCGTGCACCCCTTCGACGACGGCGATGAGGCGCGAGCAGCACTTGAGCTGTCCTGAGGCGCGGCGGCACGCCGTGGGGTGGATGCCTCACACGGCTCGCCATCGATCTAGGCAAGAATGTCCACCAGCGCTGCAGGGGCTTAGGCGCTGCACACGAGGTATTGATCAAGAGGTGAATGGGTGAAGGCGATCCTGCTCAGCGGCGCCCTCTCGCTGCTGTTCACCCTGATCGGAACGCGCTACGCGATCCGGTTCTTCGCCGCCCGCGGCTACGGTCAGCTGATCCGCGAGGACGGCCCGACTACGCACCACACCAAGCGCGGCACGCCCACCATGGGCGGTGTCGTCATCGTGCTCTCGGTCGCGGTGAGCTACCTGATCGCCGAGTACGCGACCGGTCGGTCGCCGTCGGCCTCGGCGCTGCTCCTGCTCGGGCTCCTGGTGGGTCTCGGCTTCGTCGGCTTCCTCGACGACTTCATCAAGATCTACAAGCAGCGCAACCTCGGTCTGCGCAGCTGGTCCAAGATCGTCGGCCAGACCCTCATCGCGGTGGT
>JBQCDC010000268.1:0-2234 GCA_051961575.1 Marmoricola sp. | reverse complement strand
TGGGACGAGAACGGGCAGATCATCGAGGAGAATCTCTTCTACGATCTGGTGACCTTCATGCGGCAGATCGGCCTGAGCAAGTAAGGAGGACTGCGCGAACGTCGAGGATCGCGGACTGTCGCTCGGCCGGGATCACGCCGGGCGCGCGGCTCGTGCGGCAAGCGGAATCTGCAAACGATCACGGTGCGCGCAGCCATCGAGACGGCGTCGTCACTCCGAAGCCAGTCAGGTGCGATCTGCAACATCGTGTCTCCGCGATGCTCTCGTCAGCGTGTGCCGCCGAGGTCGATCAACCACGCCTCAGCCTCCGCGCGGGCCTCGCGAGTCGATTCGCCGAGCACCGGCGTCGCCTCATGGACGCGCACCGGACCGCTGATGCGCAACTTGCCGGTGCGCACGATCTGATCGTGGGCGTGCTCGCTGACGCCGGTGAGGTAGAGCCGCCCGCTCGCTGCATGCAGCATGTCGGCGTAGCGTGCCAGCACTTCGATCAGGGTCGCACCCAGGGTGTGGCGGCCGCGGAGGCGAAGGACGACCACGGGGCGTTGTGCATCGTCGGGCGAGGGCAGCATGTGCTCGAGGGTCCGCGCACCCGCGTAGAAGAGATGCCCGTAGATGTCGAGCGTCGTGACCCGGTTGGACTCGAGGCGCCGCGCGGCAGGGCGCTCCAGAACGGAGCCGTCAGGCCGCTCTATCAGTTCGACGACGGTGACGTCGGTCGATGCGGCGCCGACGTAGAGCAGGGCAGAGAGCACCACACCGAGCCCCACGGCTGCCTGGATGGGCAGGAACAGCGTGGCGAGAAAAGTGGTGGACGCGGCGAGCAGTGAAGGCCAGCCAGTGCGCGAAACCGCCTGGAGCTCGCGCGGCTTGAGACCACCGAGGCCGGCGAGGATGAGCAACGCTCCGAGCGACGGCATGGCCACCAGCCCGACGAGCCCGGGGACACCGATCACGATCACCGCCATCGCGAGGCCCGCGACCACCGATGCCCATCGGGTTCGAGCACCGGCGATGACACCAAGCGCGGTCGCGCTCAGCGAGCCGCCCACCGGCAGACCGCGGAACAACCCCGAGATCATGTTCGCGGCGCCTTGCGCGATGATGTCGCGCTGTACGCTGGCCCTTCGGCCATCGGGGTTCGGGACGTTCTGGCTCACGCCCACCCCCTGTACGAGCACCACCAGCGCTACCGAGAGCGCGCCCGTCAGGACCGCCGGAGCGAACTCGGCGAACGATGGTCGCTGCGGCATCGGCATGTTCCGTGTGATCGTGCCGACGTCGCGCACCATGCGCACGCTGTCGAGCCCAGCGAGGGCGACCACCGCCGACGGGACCACGATCGCGACCAGCCGGCCAAGCGATCCGAGGCGCGTGCGCGGCAGCAGCACGGACAGGGCGAGCGTGAGTAGTGCCACTGCCACTGTTGCCGGGTCGATCGCGCTGGCATGCGCGGCAACGTCGATGGTCTGTGAGACCCGGTTGCTCCCCTGGGCCGCGTACCCCGTGATGGTGGGGACCTGACTCAGGATCAGCAGAATCGAGATGCCGGCGAGAAAACCGGTAAGCACCGAGTAGGATACGAAGCGGGTGAGCCGCCCCACGCCGAGCAGCCCGAGGATGATCTGGAATGTCCCGGCGAGGACCACGAGTACGAAGAGCGCGGTGGCGCGCGTCTCTGCTGACATGCCGGCGAGCGACTGGCTGGCCGTGAGCGATGCCGCGGCCGTGGTGGTGATCACCATCAATTGCGAGCTCGAGGCGAGGCCGCCAACGAATGGCCCGATCATCGTCGCGTACAACCCGTGGATCGGATTCACTCCGACCAGGAGTCCGTTGGCCATCCCGTCGGGCACGTTGGCGACGGCGATGCTCAGCCCTGCGATCGCGTCGTCCCGCAGTGAGGCCGGACGTGGCAGGCGCCACGGCAAGTGGTTGGCGACCGCATCGCGCAGCTCGGCGAGTCCGGGCTGGTTGATGTCGGGGTCCGAGTCCGGAGACTCGGAATCCGCTATGGACTCCGCCTGCGGCACGTCCTCCTCATCGGTCATGCGCTCACCCGGTCCTTGTCCTCGACCGCCACTCCGGCGCGGGCCCTGGCGCGCCTGCCGAACTCACCGGCGGTCACCAGGATGACCACGAGGCTGATCAGCGACGCGGCCAGCAGCATCAGCATCACCGCGGGCCGGTCGCCGAAGTTCCCCGCGGCGATCACGAAGGACGCGGCATAGTTG
>JBQCDC010000267.1:0-24238 GCA_051961575.1 Marmoricola sp. | reverse complement strand
CTCCGAACCGACGCGGTAGGCGTAGCGACGCAGGAACTCCAGCACCATCGACGGCGGGAACTTAGGCGCCGCCCCGAAGCCGCCCGCCATCGGGTCGAACTGGTTCGCGAGCGATTGCACCGCCTGGTCCAGGTCGGCTTCGGTCAACGCGGCCGGCGGCGCTTGGATCTCGGTGCGCAGGTGCGCAGCGATGTTCGCAGCGCTCTCGTCGATCTCCTCACGGCGGTTCTGCCAGGCCTCGCTGATCGCCTGGAGAACCTGGCTGAACGCGGGCTGCCCGTGGCGCGGTCGGTCGGGGAAATAGGTGCCCGCGAAGAAAGGGCGTCCGTCGTGGTCGAGCACGCAGGTCATGGGCCAACCACCCTGGCCGGTGAGGGCAGTCGTGGCCTGCATATAGACCGCGTCGACGTCCGGGCGCTCCTCGCGGTCGACCTTGATGCTGACGTAGTGGTCGTTCATGTAGGCGGCGGTCGCCTCGTCCTCGAACGACTCGTGTGCCATCACGTGGCACCAGTGGCAGGCTGCGTAGCCGACGCTGAGGAGGATCGGGAGGTTGCGGGCCTTGGCCTCGGCGAAGGCCTCTGGTGACCACTCCCACCAGTGCACGGGGTTGTCCTTGTGTTGTTGGAGGTAGGGCGATGTTGCGGAGCCGAGGCGGTTCACGCCGCCATCCTCTCGCACGGATCTCAATCCCCGGCCTGGCCCGCAGTCAGGGCTTCAGACCCCGCAGCACCACCTGCGTCATCGCATCCGAGGCCACGCGAGGCCCGGCATCGAGCTGGATGAGCACATCCGCCTGGCTGAACAGGCGCCCAAGTCGCGCAAGCAGGTTGCTGGCTGCAGCAATATCCGCATCCGGAGCGATCTGCCCAGCGTCGCGCGCCAGTTCGAGCATCACCTGGGCGACCCCGACGATGTACTGATCGTGCGCAGTACGCACGTCGCGAGCCGACTCAAGGCGGTCGATGTCCGTCACGAATTCCGGCGACCATTCAGTCATTACTCGAGTCAGAACTCCGAGGTAGCTGCGCAGTCCCTCAAGCGGCGAGGATTCGCGGAGAAGCGCGGCACGACCCAACTTCCCCGATCGCCACAGAGCTCGGTCGATCACGAGGAGCACTAACTCTTCCCGGTTCGGCGCAAGCCGGTAGAGCAATCGCAGCGAACATCCGGCGTCGCGCGCCAGATCAGACATCGTGCGCTGCGCAAATCCCTGAACGAAGAGGGCCTCGAGTCTGTCGAGAACCTCGAGTTCACGAGTCGTCGGCTGCGAGCTCGCCGGCAACCGCCGCCCTGGGCGACCCAGTTCCGCGATGCGACTTGCCGCTTCTTCCTGCCAGCCCATTGCGCCTCATCGTAGTCGGTAATATCCTCCTTAATATCTTACCGCTGGGAGCATCCATGACCACGATCGAACTGTCACCAGAGGTCGCAGCAATCCGCGATCGACTGCGCACCTTCATCAACGAATCGGTGATTCCTGCCGAGACCCGCTATCACGACGAGGTGGAGAGCGCCGGTGTCTGGGTAACCCCAACGCTCGAGCGGCTGCGTGCCGAGGCGAAGGAGCAGGGGCTGTGGGCTCTCGGACACCCCACCGAGATTGGGGGTGGCGGCCTCGGCTTCCTCGATTTCGCATTTCTCAACGAGGTGATCGGTCGTTCCGAGCTCGGCCAGTTGGCCGTCGGCTCCGCGTCGATGCAGGACTCGATCATGCTGCACCGCTTCGGCAATGCGGAGCAGCGCGAACGTTGGCTGATCCCGTTGGTTCGTGGCGACATCCTCCCCTCGGTCGGCCTGACCGAGCCCGAGGTCGCTGGGTCGGACCCGACGCTGATGCAGACCACAGCACGCTTCGAGGACGACGAGATCGTCCTGAACGGCCACAAGTGGTTCACCACGGGCGCTAACAGTGCTGCGTTCACCACGATCTTTGCCATCACCGACCCAGAGGCGGAGCCGAGGCATCGAAGGTTCTCGGCGGTCATCGTGCCCACCGATACCCCTGGCTTCGAGATCGAGCGCGTGATCCGCACGATGGGTCACACGGGCGGCGGTCACTGCGAGATCCGCCTGACCGACGTCCGCGTACCCGCCGCCAACCTGCTGGGCGAGCGCGGGCGAGGGTTCGCCATCGCGCAGGGCCGGCTCGGTCCAGGCCGCATCTTCCACTGCATGCGCTGGCTGGGTCAGGCGGAGCGAGCTTTCGAGCTGATGTGTGAGCGCGCGTCCACGCGGGTCTCCCACGGGTCCACCCTCGCGGAGAAGGGTGAGATCCAGCGCTACATCGCGGAGTCAGCAGCCGAGATCCAGGCTCACCGGCTGATGACCATGGATGCGGCACGCAAGCTCGACTCGGGCGTCGATGCCCGCGTGGAGATCGCGCTGATCAAGTTCAATGGTGCGCGGATGCTGCATCAGGTGATCGATCGCGCGATCCAGGTGCATGGAGCGCTGGGTGTCACGGGCGACACCCCTCTAGAGCGGATGTATCGCGAGGCCCGCTACGGGCGGCTCTACGACGGACCCGATGAGGTCCACCGCATGGCCGTCGCGCGCCGGCTGGTCGCTGACCCCACCTCGGCGCCGTGGAACTGAACGCTATCGACGCAGCGGTCGCCGAACTCCTTCCTTCCCTCCTCGACAAGCGCCCCGAACTGGTCGAGGTCATTCCGCTGACCAACGGTGCTTCGCGCTTGTCCTGGTTCGTCAATGCCCGCAGCACGGGCTCAGAGGAACGGTTGGTGCTGCAACGCGAACGCGTCGCCGGTAAGGGCGTCCTCGATGTACGTCTCGAGGCAGGACTCCTCAGGGCAGCATCTGCGGCGGGAGTCCCGGTCCCCGCCGTACGGGGCTTCGACGCATCGCCCGAACGGCTCGGGGGCGCCTGGATGATCACCGAGCGCGTCCCTGGCGAGAGCCTGCCCCGACGGCTCATGCGTGATCCCGAGTACGCGGACCTCCGTCGTCGCTTCGCGTACGAGTGCGGCCGCATCCTGGCAGCGATCCACACGATTCCGGTCTCGGAATCTGCCGAGCTGCCGACGTCGGATCCGCTCGATCGTGTCGAAGGGCTTCTCGACTCGGTACCCACTTCCCGACCGGCATTCGAGTTCGCCTTACGTCGCCTCCGCGAGTCCCGTCCCAAGCCGGAAGCGCCGGCCGTCGTCCACGGCGACTTCAGAATCGGGAACCTGCTGGCCAGCAACGCGGGCATCACCGCCGTCCTCGACTGGGAGCTCGCACACGTCGGCGATCCGCTGTTCGATCTCGGATGGCTCTGCGCCCGCCCGTGGCGATTCGGAGGCGAGGGCATCGTCGGTGGCATCGGCACCGTCGAGGATCTCCTCGCCGGATACAGCGCAGGAGGCGGACGCGCGGTCGCCCACACCACGCTGCGGTGGTGGATCCAGATGAGCTCGTTGTTGTGGGGGGCGATCTGCCTGGATCAGGCTCGCACCCACCTCAGCGGCGATTTCCGCTCCGTGGAGCTGGCGCTCGTCGGGCGACGAGCCGCCGAGATGGAGTACGACCTGATGAGGAGCCTGGCATGACGACGGCACTGCACAGCTACCCGACCGCACCCGAGCTCCTCACGGCCCTGCTCGAGGAATGGCCGGCCGCCGACGCGAGCCTGTCGACCTATCAACAGCGCGTGCACGCGCGAGTGCTCGAGGTGCTTGCCCGCGAGGCCCTCCGCGGGCCGGTCGACGAGGCGGCACACCGTCAGCGCCTGACCGACCTCGGGTACTCAGACGATGCCGAATTGGCGACGGCGATCCGTCGGGGCGAGGTCGATCTGACGGACCCGGAGATCAGAGCAGCGCTGCTCGCCGACGCCGAGGCGCGCCTCGCCGTCGTGGACCCGGCTCTCGTACCCGGGCATCATCCGGACGTGCGATGACGTCAGGTCGCGGTGAAGCCGGCGTCGATGGCGAAGGTCGCACCGATGGCGTTGAGGTCCACGTCTATTCCGCTTCGTTGGTGGTGGCCACGTCATGGATGAGGATCGATCTCGCCGCGACCCATCCCTCAGCCCGAGCAGCGAAGGCCTCGTAGTGCCGGGAGCGAGCGTGTCGGCCCAGAGCGGCCAGGTCGGGCCAGTGCTCCACGAAGACGAATCGACTCGGGTCGGCGAGGCTGCGGGTGCAC
Organism: Marmoricola sp.; assembly: GCA_051961575.1. GTDB lineage: Bacteria > Actinomycetota > Actinomycetes > Propionibacteriales > Nocardioidaceae > Marmoricola. Next base: position 20,086 of record JBQCDC010000267.1, on the reverse strand, counting down.
TCGTAGGCGAGGAAGTCAGGCTCGGTGAGGGTGGCCTCCACCAGGTCCACCGCAGCCGTCGCAAACTCTTCGGCCGCCTCCGGGTGACAGGTCATCCATGCTTCGACGACGATCAACTGCTCTCTCCCTCTTCCTGATTCAACGACTGCCCGCACCGGCGCCGAGGTAGGCGTCCTGAACGGCTGGGTCTGCGAACACATCGTGGGCAGCCCCTTGGCAGAGAGGACGCCCGCCGGCCATCGCCAGCACCGTGCTCGTCGATGCGCGGATGAAGGTGACGTCGTGATCCACGACGACCACCTGAAGACCACGTCTGCCGAGGTCGCGCAGCAGCGCCGCCATCGCAACGCGATCCTCGCCGGTCGTTCCGGCCGTCGGCTCGTCGAGCAGCAGAACTGAGGGCTCGGCGACCAACGCACGGCAGAGATCGGCGACCTTGCGGCGCCCGTACGGCAGAGTTCCCATGGATCGATCGGCGACGTCGAGAAGTCCCACCTCGGTCAGGAGCGCATGTGCTCGGTCGTGTCGAGCGGCGCGCCGAGCACGGCCCCCCAACCGGAACGGGCGCTCGCCCAGTCCGTCCGCGGCACACAACACGTAGTCGCTGACCGTCACTTCACGGAACATCTCGACGCTCTGCAGGGTGCGGCCCACACCGAGCGCCGCGATCTGATGCGGCTTGAGCAGGTGGAGCTGGTGATCTCCGAGCGTGATCTGGCCGGTGAAGCCTCGATAGATCCCGCTGATGCAGTTGAGCAACGTCGACTTGCCGGCACCGTTGGGTCCGACAACGCCGAGCACCTCACCGTCGGTGACGGAGAAACTGACGTCATCAACCGCTCGCGTACCTCCGAACGCGATGCTGACATCGGTCACGGTCAGTGCGGCGGTCATGCGGGTTCCCCTTCGAAGTAGGCACTGCGAACCGCCTCGCGGTCGTAATTCGACGGCGGCCCGCTGGAGATGACCCGGCCATTGCCGAGGGCAACGATGTAGTCGGCGATATCGACAACCAGTGAGGTGTCCTGCTCGACCAGGATCACGGTCAGGCCGAACTCGTCGCGCAGCCTGACCAGGGACTCAAGCAGTCCCGCGACCACGATCGGCGCCAGCCCCAGCGACATCTCATCGACCAGCAACAGTCGCGGGGAGCGAGCGATCGCCAATGCCAAGGCGAGCATTTGCCGTTCGCCCCCCGACAGATATCCGGCACGCTTTCCACGCATTGCCTCTAAGGCCGGGAACGCATTCATCGCCGCTCTCACATCGGTCGTCGAAGCGCCGAGGATCCTGAAGTGCTCATCGACGGTGAGGTTGGCGAAGGCCTTGTCGCGCTCCAACACGAGTGCCACGCCAAGCTTTCCGGTGCGCCCGGGCTGTCTGCCGGCAATCTCCTTGCCCTCCAGTCGCACACTGCCGCCGACCTTCACGAGCTCGCTCGGCAGGAACCCGGCGATAGCCCGCAGCAGCGACGTCTTGCCGCTTCCGTTGCGTCCGACCACCCCGATCAGCTGTCCTCGCTCGACCGTGAGGTCGACGCCGGACAGAGCATTCGCGCCACCCCGGTAGTCGACCGTGACACCGGCCGCCTCCAAGAACGCCATCACGCCACCTCTCCGCGTCGCAGCAGCGCGCCGATCCGACGCAGCGTGTTCTGCCAAAAGCCGTTGATCCCCGCAGGTTGATAAAGCAGCACGAGGAGCAGGGCGAGTCCGTAGATGAGCCGTTCGATCACCGAGATGTTCGTGGACATCCAGCCACTGGAGCCGGCATTGAAGACCGTATTGGCAACCCAGTTGACCGCGGTCGGGGCGTAGGTGATCAGCGCGGCGCCGATGATGGGGCCCGCGATCGTGCCCGCTCCCCCGATGTAGACCATGACGAGCAGGTTGATCGCGATGGTCAGGTCGAAGCTCTGGTAGGACGCAGCCCGCAGGAAGTAGACCATCAGTCCCCCGGCCAAGCCGGTGATCGCTGAGCTCCACACGAACGCCCACAGCTTCCAGGCGCGGACGTTGATACCGAAGACCGCAGCCGCATCGTCGCGTTCCTTGATCACCTGGAGCATCCGACCGATCGGCCCCCGGTAGATCCTGCGTATCCACAACAGCACCGCAACCAGGAACAGGCACATCACGGCCAGGATCAGCTTGTCGGCCTGGATCGTGACCGAACCGAGCCGCAGGCCCTGGGTGCTGACGCCACCGGGCGCATGCGCGGTCTCGTACTTCTGTGCCGCGAACGAGGCGATGGATTGCAGTGCGAGGGTGGCGAGAATCAGATATAGGCCCTTGAATCGCAAGCCTGGGACACCCACGACCAGCCCGGCGGTGGCGCTGGCTAGCACCCCAGCGGCGAGTGGGATCAGGAAGACCGTGCCGACGGGCGTGGCATCGACGATGCCGGCAACCTCTGCGCCGATCATCATCACGGCGGCACCGCCGAGGGCGACCTGGCCGGTCTTGCCGACCAGGAGTCCCTGGCCAAGGGCTGCGATCGCGTAGAACACGATCAAGGTGCTGATGTAGACCGCATACGAGCTCGAGGTCGTGAACTCGAAAGCGACCGCAACCAGGGTGAGGACATGCCAGGTCCTCAGTCTCGATGTGACCTGGGCGAACCCGGACGTCGGCTTGAGCGGCACGATCTCCCGCTCTTCCACGGCGGTCACAGCCGCGCCACCATCGGTGTGCCGAACAAGCCCTGGGGCCTGATGAACATCACGATCAGCAGGACTGAGTAGCAGATCACGTCCTGCCACGCGCTTCCGATCCAGACCTGGGTGATGTTCTGGATCGCAGCGACAAGGAAGCCCCCGATGACCGCGCCCCCGATCGAGTCCAGCCCGCCGAGCAGGATCGCTGGGAACGCCAGCAACCCGACCGCCGGTAGGGTTCCCGGTTCGACCTGGGTCGCCATCCCGAAGATGACGCCGGCTGCGCCGGCGGTCGCCGCCCCGATGCCCCAGGCGGCCATAGACAGCCTGCGTACATTCAGCCCCTGATAAGCGGCCAGTTCTGGCGACTCCGCGACCGCTTTCATCCGCAGCCCGACCCGGGTCCGTCCCAACACCAGAACAAGAGCTGCGGTGATCACCGTACCCACGACGATGGTGTAGGTCTGTTCCTGACTCAGCCGGATGTTGGCAAACAACTCGTGCCCGTTGAAGCTGAGCATCGAGCGGAACTGGACGATGTTCGGGGTCCAGATCATGAAGGCCACCATCTGCAACACGATCGACAGCCCGAGCGTGGCCACCGAGACGGTGACCGGCTCGACTCCGAGGATGCGACCCAAGACGAGCTGGTAGGTGGCGGCACCGCAGACTGCCAGCACCGCCAGCGTCAGCAGCATCCCGGTGATCGGTCCCAGATGCCAGGTGTCGGTGGTGACGGAGTAGAAGACCAGTGCACCGATCAGCATGAAGCTGCCTTGGGCGAAGCTCATCACCCCCGTCGACCTGAATACCGCGACGAACCCGAGGCCGACGAGGCCGTATACGAATCCGAGTGTGAATGTGCCAACCAGGATGTTGGCCAACTCGCTAGGCACGAGCCTCGCCGCCCTTCGGGTGCGTCATGGATGGATGGTGTCCGAGCCGGATCAGGGAATCGGGTTTCCCTGGTACACGGTCGGGTCGTTGACCACGTCACCCTTGGCCGCGTCGTACACGGCCACCGTGAAGGTGGTCTGCGGGTAGTGCCGATCAGACGTGTAGCTGTAGTCCTGGTTGATGCCAGCAAGGTTCAGTGTCACGCTCTGCAACGCCTGGTTCAGGGTCGCGCCGGTGCAGTTGTCGCCGCAGTGCTTGAGGGCCTCGATGATGTGCATCCCTTGGCTGTAGGAGATCTCCAGGTCGGTGCCATTGATCCCGTCCTTGCCCGAGATCCCCAGGGATCCCACTGCCTTCACGTACGCCTGGACTGCTGGAGCGGTGTCCGCAGGGTCCACGATCGGTGTCAGCATCAACTGGTAGATGTTCGGGTCGGCCAACTGCTTGAGCGTCGGGTAGTCCGCAGTGGTCGCCTCGGTGATGATCGACATCGAGGAACCTTGGCTCTTGATCGCGCGGTCCAGCGAGATGACCTGCGGCGAGATGATCTGGGTGAGGACCACATCGGTGCCCGCGGACTTCAGGCGGGCGGCCTCCGTGCCCAGGTCGACCGAGGTCGCCGTGATCCCGTCGAAGGCGACCGTTTGGAATCCTGCGGCTGCTGCTTGCTTCTTGACCGTGTTCGCCCACTCTCGGGCGCTGGGGAAGTCGATGAAGACGAAGCCCAGCTTCGGGTTCTTCTTCTTGATCTTGGTCTTGACCACGTCGATCATGGCTTTCGCCTCGGTCACCTCTGAGCCGTACTTGGTGTAGAGGTAGGGCTTCGCCGGCTTGAGGTCGGAGGTGTCGGCAACACCGCACACGATCGGAACCTGGTAGGTCGCCGAAAGTCGCACGGTCGGCGTACACGCCGGGCTTCCGACCAACCCGAGCACCGCGATGGCGCCGTCGGACTTCACCAGCTGAGTGACGTTGCTGGCACCTGTCGCGGGGGCATCTTGTGAGTCCAAGGTGACCAGCTTGAGCTTGTGGCCGTTGACTCCGCCCTGTGCGTTCTGGGCGTTGAAGGCCGCATTGAGACCGTTGATCTCACCCTTCGCGATAGCCGCACCGACACCGGAGATGCCGTTGGTGTAGCCGATCACGTAGTCGGACTTCGACGACGAGCTCGACCCGGACCCGGCCGTGTTCGTGCTCGTACCCACCGAGCACGCAGCAGCGGTCAGCGCGAACGCAGCCACCGACCCCACGACGCAGAGCCGCCGAACGGCTGATGGACGAATTGTTGCCATGACTACCCCTTTGAACAACCGCCACTGCACCGTGCAGCGCCGCGGAACCGCATCCACTTGAACCCGTGCGATCACCCGGATTACATACAATCTTGGATTGTGTGCAATGCAAGCATGACCTGGATCACAGCGTCAAGAGGATCGCCGCAATTCGTTTCTAAAGATCGTCTGAGGCGGATTCCACGCTCAGATGGACTGCCGGAGACGTTGCTGCACCGTCGGCGCGACGCCTTTGATCTAGCAGCTCGGCTCGCATCGGGCGCTCTTCACAATCGCCTAGATGTATGCAATCCTCGATTCGACCGATGAAAGGACGACCACGTGTTCATCTTCGATATCGCCCGCTCCGCAGCCGGAAAGTACGCAGCGAAGCCCGCGATCCTCAGTGAGGCTGGTGCCGTCACCTTCGCCGAACAATGGGATGCCACGCAGGCATTGGCAGCCGGCCTCCTCGCGAACGGGGTGAGCCGTGGCGACCGGGTCGCGATCCTGTCGACCAACCGCGTCGAGTACGCGCAGGCCTACTCCGGCGTTCCGCTGGCGGGAGCGATCCTCACGGTCCTCAACTACCGCAGCAGCGCCGAGGAGCTGGTCTCACTGCTCTCGCACTGTGACGCCAACGTTCTCCTCGTCGAGGCCGATCTCCTGCCCCGGCTGAGCGAGCACATGGTCGACCTACCGGGCCTTGAGTTGATCGTCGTGATGGACGAAGACCCAGCCGCGATCGAGGGCCGCACTTGCATCCGCTGGGAGGACCTTCTGGCCAGCGGTCGCGGCGTGGAGGTCGACACCACTGAGGTCGACGACTTCGATCCCGCATGGCTGATCTACACCTCGGGAACCACCGGGAGACCCAAGGGCGTGCTGCTGAGCCACCGCAACGTCTGCACGGCACTCGCCAGCTGGCTGATCGAGGTCTCGCCGGCCCGCGACGAGGTTCAGCTTCTGCCGTTCCCGATGTGCCACATTGCCGGCGTCGGGGTGCCGGGCTACTGCTGGCGTGGGGTCACCATCGTGTTGCAGAAGGCCTTCGACGCGGCCGAGTTCCTCAGCGCCGTCGGCGAGTATGCGATATCGGGCATTCCGCTGGCACCAACGATGTTGAGCATGCTGGCCACGGAGCAAGAAACAGCTCAGCGAGACCTCAGCAGTGTCACCTTGATCCAGTACGGATCCGCGCCGATGACGCCCACGCTTCTCTCGCGCGCGATGGCTCTGTTTCCGAACAGCGAGTTCACCACCGGTTTCGGGATGACGGAGTTGGGCGCGAACGTGCTGTGGTTCGACGCCGCTGCGCACCGTGCGGCCGCTGAATCGGCTCCGGAGCGGCTGCGCTCGGTTGGGCGACCGATGACGCTGGCCGAGGTCCGAGTGGTCGACGCCGACATGGGCGACGTCGCGACTGGGGAGATCGGTGAGCTAGTGGTCCGCGGGGATCAGGTCAGCCGCCGCTATTGGGGCGATCCCGAGCTGACTGCTGAGGCCTGGCGAGGTGGCTGGTTCCACACCGGCGACCTGGCACGGCTTGACGAGGAGGGCTTCGTCTACATCGTCGACCGCATCAAGGACATGGTCATCACCGGCGGCGAGAACGTCTACACCCGCGAGGTCGAAGACGTGCTGGCCGCACATCCGACGGTCGCCGAGGTGGCCGTCGTGGGCATGCCCGATGAGCGGTGGGGCGAAATCCTCACCGCTGTTGTCGTACCAGTCGCCGGGACCTCTCCGGACCTGGAGACCCTCGCTGAGTTCTGCCGCCAACGGCTCGCGGGCTACAAGGTCCCGCGACGGGTCGTTCTCGTCGACGCGATGCCGCGCACCACCTCGGGAAAGATCATGAAACGCGCATTGCGTGAGGAGATGGCAAACGCATGACCGACCAGATCCAGGAACCCTCAACCACCGGACCGCTGACTGGTTTGCGTGTCCTCGAGCTCGGCAACTTCATCGCTGGACCGTTCGCCGGGCAGTTACTCGGCGACTACGGCGCCGAGATCCTCAAGATCGAGCCGCCCAACGGTGACTCGATGCGGAACTGGGGCGTCACTCGCGACGGAGGCAGCCTTTGGTGGCCGACCATCGCACGCAATAAGAAGTCACTGTCGGTCGACCTCCGGACAACCGAAGGACGCGACATCGTTCAACGGCTCGCCGTCGAATGCGACGTCATCATCGAGAACTTCCGGCCCGGCCGGTTGGCCAGTTGGGGCCTGGACTACGCAAGCCTTGCCGAGCGCAATCCCCGGCTCGTGATGGTGCACGTCTCCGGCTTCGGCCAGACCGGACCCCGTGCATCGGCCGCCGGTTTCGGAAGCATCGGCGAGGCCTACGGGGGAATCCGACACACCACCGGCGAACCGGATCGCCCGCCGTCACGTGCCGGCGTCTCCCTCGGTGATGAGCTGGCGGGTATGTTCGCGGTCATCGGCGCGCTCGCTGCCGTCAACGAGATGCGCCTCAGCGGCCAGGGCCAAGAGGTCGACGTGGCCATCTACGAGGCGGTGGCCGCGCTGATGGAATCCTCGCTGGCCGACTATGAACTCGCCGGTGTCGAGCGTGGCCGATCGGGCAGCATCCTGCCGGGCGTCGCCCCCTCCAACGCTTACCCCACCGCTGACGGCGCGGAGGTGATCATCGCCGGCAACGCCGACGCCGTGTTCGCTCGTCTCTGCAAGGCCATGGGCGCAGCGGAACTGGCCGAAGACCCACGATTCGTGGGCCACCAGGACCGCGGCGCGAACATGCGTGAGCTCGACGAGCTCATCGGTCGATGGACCGCAGGACTTTCGGCGGATGAGGTGCTCACCACGCTCGATGACGCAGGCGTCCCCGCAGGGAGGATCTACACCGCTCGCGACATGCTGAGCGATCCTCACTACCTCGCGCGGGGCATGGTGCAACGGCACGTATCCGAAGAGGGTTGGGAAGTACCCATGAGCGGCGTGGTGCCGACGTTCTCGCGCACCCCCGGCGGCGTGGCGGCGACCGGACCGAGGCTAGGGCGCCATACTCGGGAGGTACTCGTCGATCTGGGCGTCGTGACGCCCACCGAGTACGACACCTTGTCGGAACGCGGCGTACTAGGAGGCTAGCTGCTCGTGGCACGTAACAACGACAGCCTCGGTAACGCCCAGATCGCCTACGAGCGCATCCGCGAGGCCATCGTCGAAGGCCGCTTCTCGCCCGGCCAACGGCTCATCGAACAGCGCATCGCCGAGGAGTTCGGGCTCTCCAGAACGCCTGTCAGAGAGGCACTGCGCCGCCTCGAGGCCGAAGCTCTCGTCCGCAGTGAACTCAACCGCGGCGCCGTCGTTCGCAGCGTCACGGAGAACGAGATCCGCGACCTCTACGAGCTCCGCGCACACCTGGAGTCGCTCGCCGCTGGCCGGGCCGCCAGCCGCATCACCGCCGAACAGCAACAACGGCTCGATGCTGCCGTTCAGGAGTTCGACGATGCGGTCGCCAACGCGAGCCCGCACGAGCTCGAGTCGTTGCGTGCGATCAGTCGCGCCAACCAGCTCGTCCACGGGCTCATCGTCGAGGCCAGTCACCACGAGCGGCTTGCCGATCTTCTCCATCGGACCGTCGACGTACCGCTGGTGTATTCGGCCTTCGCGCAGTTCGACGAGGAAGAGCTGCATCGATCAGCGCTGTTCCACCGACTCATCGCCGCGGCCATCGCCTCCGGGGATGCCGAGCGTGCCGCACTCCTGATCCGCGAGCACATCTATCAAGGGCGAGACCAACTCCTCGCGGGCCTCGCTGAGAACGCTGCTCAGGACGCAGCAGCGGACGATCCGAAGACACCGGCACGCGACAACTGACCGGGAACCACCGAGCCGAGCGCGGTCCCGGTCCACCGCGCAGTGTCGAGGATCCGCTCGATGTCGATGTCAGACGCGTAGCCCATCCGCTGTGCGAGATACCAAAGGTCCTCGGTCGCGATGTTGCCCGTCGCATCCGGCGCGAAGGGGCAGCCGCCGATCCCACCCGTGGTCGCATCCAACGCACCGACACCCATCTCCAAGGCCGCCAGGGCATTGGCGTATCCCGTGTTGCGAGTGTTGTGGAAGTGGAAGCGCAGCCCGACCTCGGCAGACGGCCCACCCATCGCCTCGATGTAGGCCCGCACCCGATCTGGCGTCCCTGCCCCGATGGTGTCGGCGAAGGAGACCTCATCGACCCCGAACGCGACCAAGGATCCCGCCAGATCGAGGACGCGCTCCAATGCGACCTCGCCCTCGAAGGGGCAGCCGAACGCCGCTCCGATAGTGACGGTTGCTTGGGCTCCGCTCTCGTGTGCCGCTGAAACCAAGGTGGGCACCAGGGCGAGGGCCTCGCGCGACGAGATGCCTTGGTTACGTTGGCTGAAGGTGTCCGATGCCAAGAGCACGAAGTCCAACTCGTCGACGCCAGCGGCCACCGCCCTCCCGAACCCTCGTTCGTTGGCGACCAACGCCGAGAGCCTGACACCGGGTCGCCGCGCGACCGCGGCGAACACCTCGTCGGCATCGGCCAAGGCGGGCACGGCCTTCGGGCTGACGAAGCTGGTCACCTCGACCCGCCGAATACCGGCGGTGATCGCGCGGTCGACCAGTTCGATCTTGGCCTCCGTAGGCAGATGCGTCTTCTCGTTCTGCAGCCCGTCGCGGGGACCGGTCTCGATGACCTCGAGCAGTCCTGTGGTCATCGGGGCGGGTCCTGGAGGCTGATCGCGGCACCGATATCGAAGCCCTCAAAGCCTTCTGGCGCTGCCACCTCCACCACGGGATCCTCGCGGTCGTCGAACTCGATGCGCAGCGCCCGCGCCATCGTCGCGTGCATCTCATACATGCAGGTGATGTAGGTGAGCTCGAGGATCTGTTCAGCGCTCAGATGACTCTGGAGCGCTGCAAAGACGTCATCAGCCACACGCCCACCCGACGCGACGAGCGCGTCGGTGTAAGCAAGGACCGAACGCTCGGCGCTGTCGAACTCCGCGCTGACCTGCCACGACGGGATCGCTGCGATCTTCTCCTCGCTCATGCCCAGGGCACGACACGACTTGCAGTGTTGGGAGAAGACGAACTGGCTACCACGCAGCCAGCCCGCGCGAGTTTGACCCAACTCACGATGTACCGGATCCAGAGCTCGCGCAGGACTGCGGTACAGGGCGAAGCCACGGACCGCGTGCTTCATCACGTCGGGAACCAGCGCGAAGACAGTCCAGAAGTCACCCGGCGTCCCCGAGTCGGTGCCCGGCTCCGCCACCGGATCACGATCAGGCCCGAACAAGCGGTCGTAAGCAGAAAGGACCAACGGGTCGGTGACCTCGCTGCGGGGAACCTGACGTAAACGCGACACGGAACGCTCCTCGAAGAATAGGAATTGCTAGATGGCCAACGGCTACTTGATGGCCAGCGGATTGACGGGCGACCCTACTCCTCCCGTGAACTTCAGCGGCGGCGCGGTCAAGAAGAACTCATAGACCCCATCCTCGGCGCAGTCCGTGGCCAGGGCTTCAAGATCGAACAGTTCGCCCAACGTCATGCCGACATCGCGGATCAGCACCATGTGGAGCTCCAAGGTTTTGCCGGTGTGCTCGCCCTCGAACACCTCGACACCCCAATTGTCGGCAGCAACCGCGGCGACATCGCGCTCACGAAGCCAACGTGCGCAGCCCAGATCGAGACCGGGCTCGGCCGACATGAACGCGACACGGTCCTGCTCGCGAAGGAAGGTTGACCACCAGCCGGTACGGATCAAAAGTATGTCTCCGCTGACGATCTCAACGCCCTGAACCGCTGCCACGTCGTCCAATTCGCTCGCGCTGATCGCGTCACCTGCAGCGAGTGCTTCGACACCGCGATGGCGAGCAATGTCGAGAAGGACGCCTCGACCCACCACGCCACGCGCTTGCGTCTCGATCCCATTCCGCGCAGCGCCACCGGCAGTGATGTAGTCCAGCGACAGGCCGTTCCACATCGCGTCCCCGTAGTACACATGAGCGAGGGCGTCCCACTGCGTGCCCGCTTGCAACGGCATGAAGACGAAGTCGTCGGCGAAGTGGAAGCCGCCGGGGAGGTCTTGATCGCGTCCCGTCTGGGACATCAGCCGGATCGGGTTGGTGCGATGTCCGCCCGGCTGCGGACCCGAGGCGTCGAGAGGAATGCTCAGGTCGAAGACGAGACCACGTCGCACCAGCGACGCAGCGTGCGCGATCGCATCCTCGGTGATGAGATTCGTGGTGCCCCGCTGATCATCAGCGCCCCACCGACCCCAGTTCGACAGCTCACGTCCGAGGGCCTGCACTTCCTCAGAAACCGCTCCCACTTTCTCACTCCTTTGTATGCAATTCTCCCAATCATAGCCCGTCGCCGCGCTTGCGTCGTGCTCAAGATTGGAAGTTTGAATACAAAGAGTGGTTGACGAACAGCCCGGCCTAGCCGATCAGTCGCAACGAGGCACTGGTGCCACCGGCATCATCGGTCGTCCCCGCACTGACGGCTCGCACCGTGGTGCCCTTGGACACGCTGCCCAACCAGGACCAGGCGTAGCCGCTGCCTACCTTGACCACACCGATCTGTACCCAGTGCCGGGTCGAGCTCAGGCGGTAGATCCGCACGACCGTGCCGCGCGGCGCGTAGGAGACGACACCCCCGAGCTTCGCCTTGCCCGAGGTACGTCCATGGAACTGGATGGTGACGCGGAAGGCGACCGTCTCGGTTCGTTTACTCGACGACGACGCCAGATTCGAGGCGTCGCCCGAATAGACGACGTAATAGCGACCGCTGACGCGCGGCGCGATTTTCTTGGAGAACGTTCCCGTGCTGGACGGCGTCAGCGTTGCCCAGGTGGTCGCGTGGCCCGAGGGCGAGACCGAGATCAGGCGCACCTGTCCATAGGCCGCTGGCGTGCCCTGGGTGACCTTGCCGCTCAGGGTGATCGTCTGACCCGTCGTGATCTTCGCGGGAATCGCAGCGAGGCTGATACTCGACGCGGTCGGCGGCGGGGGCGCTGTGTCCTTGACGGTGGACATCGATCCGGCGCTGCTCACGTTTCCGGCCGGGTCGGTCTCCGTGGCCGAGGCCGTGTAGTTGCCGTCCGCGAGACTCGATGCGTCGATGGTGACCGTCCAGTTGCCCGCCGAGTCCGGCGACGTCGTCGCGTGAAGGCCACCCAACGTCACCGAGATCGTGCCCGAGACCTCGGCCGCGGGACCCGCGACGACCACCGCGGTCTCGTTCGCGGTGGTGATCGGGTTGGTCACGCTGGTGATGGTCGGGGCGCTCGGCGCGGTGGCGTCCTTGACCGTGTCCTTGGTCGCGGCGGCGCTGACGTTCCCAGCCGGATCGGTCTCGGTGGCTGAGGCCGTGTAGTTGCCGTCCGCCAGGCTCGACGCGTCGATGGTCGCCGTCCAGTTCCCCGACGAGTCCGGCGACGTCGTGGCGTGAAGGCCACCCAAGGTCACCGAGATCGTGCCCGAGACCTCGGCCGCCGTGCCCGTGATGACCACGGCTCCCTGGTTCGCGGCGTTGATCGGGTTGGTGATGGTCGCGATCGTCGGAGCCGCGGGGGCCACCGTCTTGACCGTGAACTTCCAGCTGCCGGTGACCTCACCGGCGATCAGCGCGTCGTGGGCGTCGTAGCTGGCCTTGTACTGGCTGCCCGCGTCAGGCATCCCGGCGCCCGCTGCCGTCCAGATGATCGTCTTGTGGTCCGCGCTGTATGACACGGTGCCGTCGACCAGGGTGCCGTTGACGTTCGTCACCTGGAGGGTCGACGGAGTCCCCGTCGTGGTGATGGGGTGGTTGAACGTCACGCTGACGGTGGTCTTGTTCTTGGTCATCCCGTTCGCGGCGGGTGACGTGGAGACGACGGCCAACGCACCCTTCACGTTGGTCTTCGAGACGACCGCTGACACGTTGTCCGCGCCGTCGCTCGCGGCGGCGCTGTACGTGATGGTGCCGTCGTTGAGCGTCGTGGTGTCGATGGCGACGCTGAACTGGCCGGTGGCGTCGGACATAACGGCAGGTGCCGTGATCGTCGTCGTACCGTCCGTGGCGGTCACGACGACCGAATCGTTCTGCTCTGCCGCAGCACCTGGATCAGTGCTTCCGGAGACCGTCCCAGTCACGGTCGTGGTGTTACCGGTCGCGGTCGTCAGGTTGGGTGGCGAGACCGCGAAACCTCGGATGTCCGGGGCGACGGTGTCCTTCTGGCCGTTGACTCGCGCCGCCGCCGACGCGTTTCCAGCCCGATCGATGATGATGGCCGCGTACTTGATCGTGCCATCGGCGAGGCTGGAGGCATCCACCGTCACGGACCAACTGCCGTCGGCCAGCACGGTGGCGGTGCCGATGATCGAGACGGGAGTGGCGGCCGAGTCGGTGAGTCGGACCGCGACCGTTCCGCCGGGCTCGCCCGCACTCGAGTCGGTGGCATCCGGCGTCGTTGATCCCGTGATGGTGAAGGACTTCGCATTGGACGCGTTGATCGTCGCCGGCGCGCTGACCACCGGCGGCATCGGCGTCGTCGAGTCGAGCGTGAAGGTTCGGGTCGCTGTCGAGGTGTTGCCCGCCGCGTCGACGAGCACCACGTCCGCTGTGTATGTGCCGTCCGCGAGCTGCTGGGAGGGCGTCACCGCAACGGTGTCAGCGGTGGGCCACGTAGTGGAAAGGCCGCCGACCTGGGTGCCCGTGCTGTCGAAGAGCGTGACCGAGCTCGCGTGCGGGGCGAGAGCCTCGCCGGCGGTCGCGACGAAGGCGAAGTTCTTGGCCTTCGCGTACGCGCCGTTCGCGGGGACCGTCGACTGAAGCACCGGCGGCACCGTGTCCTTGGTGAACTGCACCGTGCCGGTCGGGTTGTCGACGATCTCGTTGTAGCTCGCCGTCGCGGTCAACGGTCCGTCGGACAACGCCGCGACCTGGGCGGCTGAGAAGGTCGCGGTGTACGCGCCTCCGCTCGTCGCGACGGACTGCACCGCGGTGGTGTGGGTGCCGTCGGTGATGGAGACCGACACCGGGGAATGCGACGACGTGCCCGAGACGACCTCGCTGACGCCCGTCGTCTGATCGTGGAGGTTGTAGGACGGCACGCTGACCTGAACGGTTGGTGCCGCACCCAAGGTGGCTTCGGCCGGTACTGCAATTCCTAGGCACGGAATACCAACGGCAACCGTCACGGCGACGACTCGGCTCCACAAACGCATACGACTCCCCTAAGGCGCAGCAAGGGTGACCCGCGTCACCTTTCAACCAAACGAGGCCATACTGCCCTAGTTACGAGGATTCGCCCAGGATGCGCAGCTGCTCGACGGTCCGTTGATAGAGCTGCGCCTCCGACTAGTCGTGCGTATAAGACGCGAGGGCAGGCTCCCGCGGTACATGCGGGCTCGTGGCCAGCACCGTCGCGAGGTAGACGCCCACCTTCCCGAAGTTGACTGCGAAGGTCGTCGGGTCAACCCCCGGCTGCAACAACTGTCCGCACACCGACCGGTTGATACGAGCGGGTTGCGCCGGCCCGACATGGTTGAGCGCATCCATCACCAACGCAAAGGCCACCGGGTCTGAGATCCCGATCAGAAGATGGTCGGTGATGTGGCCGGGGCAGACGCTCTGCACGGAGATGTTCGCGATCTGACCGGCGCCCGTGTGCAGCGAACTGCTGCCGCTCTCATTGAAGTTCGGAACCACGACCTCGTCGAGAACTGTGTAGATGTTCGTGTACGAGATCCCTGCGAACGTCTCGGCGCCCGAGTTCAATGCCCCGTAAAAGTGGCTATTCGTCTCCTGCTGCCAGATCGCAGGTGCGCACCCGGTGACCGGAAGACATAGTGCGTAGGCGTCGACGGTGCCGTGGTTGGACGGTGCCATTCCGATGACGTCATCGACCATGAGGCGGGTGTCCGGCCAGAAGCGCAGCGCCCATCGCGGCACCATCCCGCCCTGGCTGTGCCCGACGATCTGGACCTTCCGACCGGTCAGCCGATGCATCGTGCGGATCGCATAGACGACGTACTCGCCCGCGATCTGAATGTCGCCCATCGCGCTGGAGGGCAACGCGATCGCACACCACGGCCGCTTCTGCTGGTTGAACGCTCGTTCATAGCTCCAGCTGAACTCAACCGCTGGCGTCACCGTGGTTCCGGGCACCAACAGCACCGCCTCTCGCTGTCTGCTCACCAGGTTCGACGAACACGTCAGCGCCTGAGCCAAGGTCGCCGTTGGAACACTCAGCGGCGGACCGGGTCGGTCGAGTGGTGCGTAGCCGCTGGCGGTTGCCGATGAGGGGATCAGGGCTGATCCGACCAGCGCGACGGCGACGAGGAGACGACGAGCTGACATGGCAGCATCCTGCAGGCAGGTTCGGCATCCGTCGAGAGGAGACCGACTAAACCTCGGGCAGTTCGTGCCGTCCCTTCACGCCCAATTTCAGGTAAGCGTTCTGCAGGTGGCTATCCACGGTTCGCACCGATACCCCGACCCCGCCCACAGACCCCCGTGACGCCACACCACCCAGCGTCGTTCAATGAATGTTCGGCATTTCGATCCGTAGATCCACCAGACATGTAACGGTTGCCGGACACCGTCGTCTCCGCGGGGCAGGGGAAGACCGAAGCAAGCGGAAGCCACAAGAAATGCCAGTCGAGCCCTACACCAGCCCCCATCCCGTGGAAGCATCCAAGGCTTCCTCGAGGAAAGCCGCCGCCGTCGCGATCGCCGCAGGCGCCGCGCTCGTGAGCCTCAACCTCGCGTTCACGGCCGCCGCCTTCGCCTTGGACACGGACCCTGCGGCTGCGCCTTCGGCGAACTCGACGACACCCGCTTCCACGGATCAGTTCGCGCTCGACCAGGTCCACCGGCTCGATCTGACGCCTACGGTCTACACGGTGGCGATCAGCCGGCCGGCGCCGCACATCAAGCTCGTACCTGCCGCTGACGGCATCTCGTCGGTCGCTCTCACCGCCTACCAGCGGGCCGCCACGAGTGAAGCGACCGGCAAGGACACGTGCCGGATCCCGTGGGAGCTGGTCGCCTCGATCGGCTTCATCGAGTCGGACCACGGGCAGATCGGCGGGGACCACCTCGATGCGCACGGGCAAGAGGCATCCCCCATCGAAGGCCTCCCGCTCGACGGCTCCAACGGCGTGGCCCTCATCCTCGATAGCAACGGTGGCTTTGCTCGAGCCGAAGGCCCGATGCAGTTCATCCCCAGCACCTGGGCGACGTGGCACGCCGACGGAAACGGCGACGGGCGCGAGGACCCTCAGAACATGTTCGATGCGACGGCTGCCGCGGCGAACTACCTGTGCGCGAGCAATCGCGATCTCGCGAAGCGCGCCAACCAACCGGCCGCCATCGCCAGCTACAACAACTCACCGATCTACGTGAAGAACGTCATGAACGTCGAGCACGTGTATGCGCTCGGACGGTCGGCCGACACGGTGAAGCTGATCCCGATGCCGACGACCTGCCCCAGCGGCAAGGCCAAGCCGAAGCACGCCCGGAAGACCCCGGCCGCAGCGCCCACGAGCGCGCCACCGCCGCAGTCCCCCACGATCTGCGCGACCCCGAAGAAGAAGCACCGGAAGGTAGCCAAGGCCAAGGCAGTAGCGACCATCGCTGCGCGTCGAAGCTCGACGCCGACGCCGACGCACCGCGCAACCCCCACGCCGACGCGGACGCCGACGAAGCCTCCGGTCACGACCACTCCGTCGCCTCAGCCGACGCCGACGCCGACGCCGACCGCGACGTCCACGCCCACGGTCGGCGCCACGCCGACTCCTTGACTTGAGGTTGGGTGTGCGTGCGTGACCTAGGGGTCACTCTGGGGCACCCAACGTCAATCCAAGATCGCGGAAGCGCCACGCTCCATCGCCGCTGCGACACCGGCGCGCATCGCCTCCAGCGCCTCCGGCGAGTGACCGACCCAGCCGTGCACCTCGCCGACTACGCGGATCGGCTCGAGGCTGCGGAACGACTGCGTCGGGTTGCCGGGGAACTTCTTGTCGGTGACGTTGGGGTCGTCCTCGAAGGCACCCGTCGGTTCGACGATGTAGATACGACCCGGTCCGTCGCCGGCCGCCAGCTCCGCACCCCAGGTCGCGGCGTCCAGTGTCGCCGTGAAGTAGATGTAGTTCATGGTGCGTCCGGGCTCGAAGTTGGACTCGCGCCCAGGGACCAGGAGTTCGCCCACGGCGAGGTCTGCCTTCGTGCCGTGCAGGTAGACGCCCTGCTGGTAGATCTCGAACGGAACCGGGGTGGTCATGAGCCGAGGCTAGACCTGTTGCACACCGACCGATTGGCCTAGCGTTCGAATCAGACCGCCGATCCGAGTTCCGAGGTGGCGCCATGACCGAATCCAGCGATTCGTCCGTCCTCTCCGCCCTGACGTCCACGTCGTTCGTCAAGGACAACCAGGTCATTGACGTCGCGGCCGACACCGCCGCGCAGGTCTTCATCCTCGACATGCAGGAATCGCTGCCGGGCGTGAAGCGCATTCGAGACTGGGCACTCGACGTCCTTGCGCCGCAGCCCGGCGAGGTCGCCATCGACGTCGGCTGCGGGACG
This sequence comes from Marmoricola sp., assembly GCA_051961575.1. GTDB lineage: Bacteria > Actinomycetota > Actinomycetes > Propionibacteriales > Nocardioidaceae > Marmoricola. The sequence goes on along the minus strand of JBQCDC010000267.1, from coordinate 2,690 downwards.
GGCGCCGAGGTCCGCCGCATGGCGGAGCTGGTCGGCACCTCGGGCCGCGCGATCGGCATCGAGCCACACCCGGGCCTTCGCGCGTCGGCCGCGGAACGCTCGGCGGGCACCACGGCGACCTACCTGGACGGCGCAGCCGCCGACCTGCCCTTCGACGACAGCAGCGTCGACGTGATCCGCTGCGAGCGCGTCTTCCAGCACTTGCTCGATCCCGAGGCGGCGGTGGCCGAGTTCGCTCGGGTTCTGGCGCCCGGCGGCCGCGTCGTCCTGATCGACTCCGACTGGGAGACGTCCGTCCAGACGCCTGGGGACCCCGCGGTCCTCGACCGCCTGACCGCGTTCCGCCGCAGCCAGGTTCCCAACCCGACGTCCGGACGGCGCCTCCGCGGTCAGCTCACCTCGGCCGAGCTCGTCGTCGATCCCGACATCGCGGCCACCGCCGTTATCCCGCCGCCACCCGCGTTGACGGCGCTCATGACCAAGATGTGCGGAGACGCGGTCGAGGCGGGCGTCATCAGTCAGGCCGAATCCGACGAGCTCCTCGCCGTGACCGCCGCAGCACAGCAGAGCGGCCAGGCCTTCATGGCGGTCACGATGTTCGGCGTGCTCGGCCGCAAGCCCTGATCTATCGGGTTGCGAGAAGTTGCTAACTCAACAGTTAGCAACTCGACACCTGTATGTCACCGCGATTCCTCCTCCGGCCAATAGGCATGGACCCAGCACAGCGGCGTGGGGGGAACGCGCATCGCTGTGGGGGGTATGTCACGCCCATTTCGATCCCTGGAGAGAGCCCGATGTCGAAGTACACCCGACCGGCCGCACTCGGACTTGCCGTGGCATCCGCCGCAGCACTGTCCGCGTTCCCGCTCCTGAGCGCAAGCGCTCAGACCGGAAGCACCGCTGCCGCCAAGCACGTGCTGTTGATCTCGATCGACGGTATGCACCAGAGCGACCTCAACTGGTACATCGCCAAGCACCCACAGTCGACGCTGGCCCAGCTGGCCCACGGCGGCGCGCAGTACACCAACGCGATGGCCTCGAATCCCTCCGACTCGGACCCGGGCGGCACCGCCCTGATGACCGGCGGCAACCCGAAGTCGACCGGCATCTACTCCGACGTCGAGTACAGCCACACGGTTGTCGAGCCGCAGCTCGGCCCCAACGGTCCGACCGGCGTCGCCTGCACGCCCGGCCAGGCTCCGGCCGGCGGCGACGTCATCTACGACTCGCCCGATGACGCCGTCATCGACGCGAACGGCCTCCCGTCCTTCGACGAGAACGGCAAGATCTACCCGAACGGTGTCGACACCAACCCGGCCAAGATCATGAACCTGGTCAACGACGCCTCGTCCTTCAACAAGGAGACGTTCCCGCGCGACCCGCAGACGTGCCAGAACATCATGCCGTGGGACTACCTGGCCGATAACACGATCTTCCAGGTCATCCACGCGGCCGGCATGCGCACCGCATGGTCGGACAAGCACGCCGTCTACATGTCGTTCAACGGCCCCGGCTCGAACGGCAAGAGCATCGACGACTACTTCGGTCCCGAGATCGACTCGCAGGCGATCATGCCCAACGGCGTGCCTTACCCGCAGAACGACGACTGGGCTCACATCGACGCCGCCACCAAGCAGTACGACGGCTACAAGGTCCAGGCGATCATCAACGAGATCGACGGCAAGGACCACTCGGGCAAGACCAAGGTCGGCACCCCGGCGGTCTTCGGCATGAACTTCCAGACGGTCTCGGTCGCCCAGAAGATTCCGCTCACGCCCACCACGCTGATCAAGCACAAGGACGGCAGCTACTCCACCAGCACTCCGCAGGCGGGTGGCTACCAGTGGGTCAAGGGCCAGCTCGTTCCCGGACCGGTTCTCTCGAGCGCGCTGGACTACGTCAACGCTCAGCTGGGCCACATGGTCGCCGAGATCCGCAAGGACGGCCTGGCGAACTCGACGACCATCGTCGTCACCGCCAAGCACGGCCAGTCGCCGCAGGACCCGAAGAAGCTGATCACGGTCAAGGACGGCCCGATCATCGACGCGATCAACGCTGCCTGGGCTGCTCACCACCCGGGCGCCCCGACGCTGATCGTCGCCGGCACGGACGACGACCTGTGGCAGTCCTACCTGTCGAACAACTCGCAGGCCGCTTGCGACTTCGTCAAGAACTACCTGTGGAACCACACCGCTGCCGGCTTCGACGTGAACAAGAACCCGGTGACGGTTCAGCACTCGGGTCTCTCACGGATCTGGGCGGGCTGGCAGGCTGCTGCGTTCTTCGGTGTCGCGGTCAACGACGGGCACTACCCGGACGTCTTCGGACAGGTCCAGGAGGGCATCGTCTACGCCAAGCCCGGCAAGAAGCTCGCCGAGCACGGTGGCATGAACGCCGGTGACCGCCACGTTCTGATGATCGTCAACGGCCCGGGCGTCACCAAGGGCACCTACGCCGGTGTCGCGACGACCACCCAGGTCGCGCCGACCATCTTGCAGCTCCTCGGTCTCGACCCGGCGTCGTTGACCGCGGTCCAGGTCGAGGGCACCTCGGTTCTGCCGGGTATCCGCTGATCGCTGGTTGATCACGCAGTGGGGCGGGGGGGAGTGGCCCGGCCCCAGGGGGGGGGTGGGGGCCCCCCGCCGAACCGCGCAAAAGGTATAGCAAGGGGGGGGGGGGAGGGGGTTTGG
>JBQCDC010000266.1:0-10287 GCA_051961575.1 Marmoricola sp. | reverse complement strand
CACTACGCGTCGGGATGGCGAGACCTCGCCGCGTTCTTCGGCGGGCTGGCCACGGACGGGCGTGGCTGGTCGGGCGCACGCGAGTGGGCGTCCATCGAATCCGACGTGTAGATCGACGCCCGCCACGAGTTCGGGCATGTTCAACTTTGCGTCACCATCTGGCAGCCCCGAGCCGACTGGGGCAACCACGGGTGGCGGGCATCCAGCGATCTCACCCTTGAGCCTGGAGAACAGTTGAGCCGGGTGGCGGACGAGTTGAAGGACCTCCTGGATTCAAGTTCGTGACGTCACGTGACGCCCCCTCATCGGCATGAGAGGGTGCTCACGAACCCCACCCCAACCTGCCAAACGAAACTGTCGGTGGTCGATGGTCCAATACATGTATGGCCGCATCAAGCACCGCTCACCCTCCTGGTGAGGCGACGGCTGCGCTGGATCGGGCTGAGGCAGCGGTGGCGACGCAGGAGTCGGCGGCGGTCGATCTGCTGGTCGCAGCCGCGGACTGGGCCGATGCGCACGTCGTGACGGATCCCTTCGATGCGGCCGGCTGGGAGGATAAGAAGCTCTACCGCGAGGGTGTGAGCCTGTTAGCGGGTCCAGGCGCGCCGATGATCTCTGAGTTCGCTCCCCTGGAGTTTGCCGGTCGGCTCGGCTGGAGCCGGGAGGCCGCGAAGGCACTGATCGCTGACACGTTGGAACTCAAGCATCGCCTTCCCCGATTGTGGGCGCTGGTCGTCGAGCAGGTTGTCCCCGTCCGCGTCGCCCGACACATCGCCTCCTGCACCACCGATCTGTCCTTCGAGGCCGCCAAGCAGGCCGACCGGATGGTGTGTGCGGACCCCACTCGGGTCTCCAAGGTCAAAGCCGAACGCCTCGTCGATGAGATCCGGTTGTGGTTCGACCCCGATCGCGCCCTCGACGACGAGCACCACGCTCTCGCTACCCGTGGCGTGTGGAAGCAGCCCGGCCGCACTCCGGCGACCACTGAGTTGATGATGATCCTCGACACCCCCGACGCCGAGGCTCTCGACGCCTCCCTTTCTCAGGTCGCCAGGATCTTGCGGGACCTGGGCGATCACGACGACCTCGACACCCGCCGTGCGAAAGCAGCCGGGATCCTGGCCAACCCTCAGCGGGCATTGGACCTGATGAACGGCGTCGACCACGCACCCGTCCGCCCGCCGGCGACCGTGTTCGTCCACATCAGCGAAGAGTCCCTAGTCCGCACCGGCCCCGCGGTCATCGAGAAGCTTGGAGCAGCCTCGACAGACCTGATCCGTGACTGGCTCAAAGACTCGACGGTCATCGTGCGACCGGTCCTCGACCTCAATCGCACCGACACCGTCGAGGCCCACGACCCACCCGAGTGGCTGCGTGACCTGATCGTCCAACGCGACGCCCACTGCGTCTTCCCCGGCTGTCGCCGCGACTCACGCACATGCGACGTCGACCACATCGAGCCCTACGACACCGGCGGATCAACAAGTCCGGCCAACCTCGCACCCCTCTGCCGAACGCACCACCGCGCCAAAACCCACGCTGACTACGTCTACCAACGCCACCCCGATGGCACCTACGGGTGGACCCTGCCCCACGGCAACCAACTCACCGTCGTCCCCACCAGCCGAAAACCCCTCACGCCCTAAAGCCCGCCACCAGCGGGCCTACAGGCATGCTCAGCGCTCTATTGGATTCCGTTCATGACGATCTCCAGGACCCTCTCCCAGTACCGCTCGCCGTGCGTGGGCGAGGCTTGAGCGGGGTCGCCGATGACGCCGTTTGAAGCGATGGAATGGACTCCTTGGCCGAAAACGGCGCCCAGAGCCGAGTCGAGATCTCCGGTGTATCCCGGCTCGTTTCGATCAGCGTGAACCAGGTCCGGCCTATAGGCCATGAGCAACGAGGTCTCCCACTCGCCTGCATGCAGTCCACCTGCGGACAGCGGCACGCCGAACTCCTCTTCGCCCGTCTGCGCAATGGCGAGGAGGACCCTGACGTCGGTGAGAGCACTGACCTGGATTCCAAGGTCCGGCTCGAGGCTTTCTAGTGCAGCGCCGAGCGGACCGAAGTTTCCGCCGTGAGTGGGGATGAGAACGACTCGTGCGAAGCCGCCGCGCGCTGCCGAGCGGATGAGTCCGTGCACGATCCCGCTGAACGTCTCGTCGTCGACCGACAGCGTGCCCGGAAACTCAAGGTGATGACTCGAGCAGCCCACCCGAACGGTTGGTCCGACAAATGCGTCGAGGCGGTCAGCGACAAGTTCAGCAAGGTGATCACCGAGCAGCGCGTCGGTCGCTAACGGCAGGTGAGGACCGTGCTGTTCGGTCGCTCCAAGAGCGAAGACCACCGTGTCGCGGCCGCCGGCGATCGCATCACGTACTTCCGGTGAGGTCAGGGTGTCCAACTTCATGGTTGCCTCCAGGGCAGGTGCGGTGTCAACAGGTGGGAGCGGCCGAGGTGAAGGTTCCGAACAAGCTGTACGCGCCGTTGAGGCTGGAAGAGGGCACTTCCCGAGTGAACCACGTCAGTAGCGCCTCGTCTTGAAGGTGGACGCCTTCAACCACCCTTGTGGCGCCGACCAACGGGTCACCGGTCTCCAGCAATCGCTGACAACCGTAGTTCGCGGCGGGACCAGGCAGCGGTGACCTCCACGAGGGGACGACGTTGTCGCTGAAGGGGTCCGCGAACCACTCGGCGACCTCGTGGCTGAGGATGGCTGCGTCGGGCAGCGGTCCGGGGTCGTCGACCCAGGAGGCGATGATCCAGGTCTGACGCCCGTTCCTGGGTGTGCTCCACCAGCCGTGAGCTCCCTTGAACGACTCTGTGCGCGTTTGGTGGCTGAGGATGAGCGGCAACGATCGGGGGGAGATGCCCTGTGACTGAACGATCCAATGGATCTGGTGGGTGAGCCATGAGCTGTCGACTACGGCGCTGTGTGTGCCGTTGGGATTGGTGACGACATGACCCTGGCCAGCCGGCACGGTGAGCTCGACCGAGGCCCGAACGTCGGGTCGGCCAAGCAGCACGTGGTAGCGCGGGTTGCTGCCACCGCGGTTCCAGAACTGTGTGCGCATCATGGCGTCGCCGTACTGGGTGTGGCCCGCACTGAACCCAGCGGCCCGGAAGAGCGGTGAATCCGCCGCCTGGATCGCGTCCGAGCTCGCGTCCCAGATGGTTCCGTCCGCCAATCGCAATCGCAGCGGGATGATCACGGTCGGAACGGTCGTTGACCTCGGGTTCGTTCTCGGGTCGGTTCCGACCATCCGGTAGGAGTAGGGATACCGGCGGCCGGACTGGTCCAAATGGCCGAGGAAGAAGGGGATCGTTGGGCCGATGCCATCGTTGAACGATGTCAACACGCTTCGTGGGGCGGTGTGCGATGTGCGCACGGGCGCGCCGGTAGAGGTGTCGACCGCGGTGATTCGAGTCGACCAGTTAGCCAGCAGCTCGCGCGGCACTTGCGGCTGATAGCTGATTGCCGTCCAGATCCGGCCGTCGGCGCCGACGGTGGCGGTGGAGAAGTCGTCGGCGTTGGCTCTTCGGTCGGTGGACCCGAACCATTCGTATCCGGCGAAGCTGTCCAGTGGAACCTGGCCACGTCCGACGATCTGCACCGATCCTGTCCCCGATTCGTCGATGGTCGCCAGTGCGGCAGACGGGTAGTAGTCGCGTCCGACCAGCTCCAGAGCGATCACACCGTGGCCGGTGTGGTCGACGGCGATCGAGCTGGTGATCAGGCTGTTGCCGGCGACGGCCAGGTAGCCCTGTTTCGCAACGCTGACCGACAAGGTCCCCCCGCTCACGTCCGGGATGAGCTGGAACCAGGCGACGCCCGCTGTTGTGCGCCCGCGGCCGGTGCGGACCTGGGTTGCCTGACTGACCCACAGACGTCCGGCCGCGAACACGGCACCGGAGCAGCGCTCGGCATCCAGAACGAACTCCAGTGGTGCGGGACCCCACTGACGCCGCACGTAGTCGGCCAGAGGTCGCCGTCCCTCACGCTGCACGACACTGGTGGCTTCACCGAGTGTGGACTCGGTGGCCACCTTGGTCTGCAGCAGCGACAGAGAAGGAACCGGGTCACTGAGGGACGCGGTGTTCGTGATCGCCAGCACATAGACCGCGTTGCGCATCGGTCCGCAGGCAGCGGTCAGGTATTCGGTGCCGTTCTGGCCGTGGGCATACGAACCGTCTGGCGGCGTCTGCGCAGGTGTGGGACCCACCGGATAGGAAGCGCTCGGATCCTTCGGACGTGCCTCGGTGATCGCTACGGCTCGGGTCGCTGTGCGGTCCGCGAGCCCTGTCTTGGAGATCGCGAAGATGCGGAAGCCTGCGGAGGTGCCGGAAGGCGCGAACAATGTCGTTGAGAGGAAGATGCCGTTGCGGTCGGCTCCGATTGCCAGGAGCCCGGGCCAACAGGTGCAGTTCGGAACTGCCGCGGCACCGTCGCCTCCGTCACCGGAGATCGGGAGCGTGTAGACATCCCAGCGTCCACGGGGGTCGGCCGTCCGGCTGACCGCCAGCTCGATCCAGCTGCTCCCGTCGGTCGAGTAGCGCTGGGCGCTGATCAGGAAGCGCTGCATGCTCGCGTCATAGGCGCAGCGCTCGTGAGCATGGGAGTAGGTCCCGAGCACAAGAGGACTCCCGGACACCTCCGCCGGACCATCTCCCATCAGCCTCCCGATCGCGACCGTGCGGGTGAGCGGGTCGCCGTCTGTGGTGAAGACACGGGCCGCGTCCTGAACCGTCTCGAGAACGAAGCCGTTGCCTTCACAGACAGAGGGGCTCGCGCCAAGGTAGCCGACCGCGTTGTGTCCAGCGTCAGCGAGCTTCTGCTGCAACTCGGTGATGCCGTCGAATCCCCCCGGACGCACATGCACCGGGCTCACCGGAACGCTCGGCGGTTCACCGGCGACCTCCGTCGAGGACGTGCCAGCATCAAAGCTCGACGGTGGATTCCCTGCTCCCCAATCCGACGGCACCTCCACAGAGCGTCCTGCCGGCGCCCTGCCCACCGTCGCGAGGACGGTGCTGGCATGCCAGGTCAGGGCCAGCTGGGACTCGCTCGCGCCAGCCGGAAGCGACGGCGCGATGGGCGGTCCAGCCAGGGCAGGCACGGTGCTACCTGCCAAAGACACCACCACCGTAAGGGCGCACCAGGCCGCCACCATCCGCGGGCGAGCGACGAACCTGGCAGAGGAACACTTGTGTGCGTACATCACGACGTCCTTTCAGAGGGTGTTGCTTGCCGACGGCGCAGGGATCCACGGTGGTCTTGTGGCGGCGACCGCCATGGCTCGGGTGACCCGGTCGAAGCTCGCGTGCGCACCGAGCTTCGACAGCCCGCTGCTACCTGCGGGTTCGAAGACCATGCCCGGCGCTCCGCCTTGCCACTCGTTGACCCAGACGATCGCGGCTGGCAGGCGGTCTGCGAGCGCCGCGTGCGCAGGGGTCCCGGTGAGCAGCGTGGCGGTTAAGCCGTACTCGCTGGCCGCCGCGAGGGCGACGCCCTCGGAGAACGAGTCGACGATGCGGACCGGAGCGATCGGGCCGAAGGTCTCTTCGCTCATGACCGGCATGTCCTCGGCGACGTCGACTAGGACCGTCGCGGGGTAATAGCACCCGGGTCCCGCTGGAATTTCGCCCCCGGTGAGGACGCGCGCACCCGAGCGAGTGGCCGACTCCACATGCCGGTGGACAATCTCACGCTGAGCGTCGTCGACCATCGAACCGAGACCCGCAGTCGCGGAGCGCGCCTCGTCGACGAGCGCGTCGATGAACACTTGCGCGACGGCACGGTGTACGTAGATGCGTTCCATGGAGATGCAGAGCTGGCCGGTGTTGAGGAACGCACCGTTTGCGACGACCTTGGCTGCCCACTCTGGTGGAACGTCCGCGTCGATGACCACGGGGTCCTTGCCGCCGAGCTCGAGGCCGACTCGGGCACCACGCGCACCGGCCGCACTCGCGATACGACGGCCAGCGGTCACCGACCCGGTATGCAGCACCAAGGCGACACGGGGGTCGGCGACGAGGTCGGCTCCGGTCTCGGCGTCCCCGAGGACGACACTGAGCACGCCGTCGGGAAGGTCGAGTGCCTCGACCATGCGCGCCACCGAGGTGAATGCACGCTCCGAGGGCTTGACGACCACCGAGTTGCCGGCGAGGAGGGCCGGTCCAATCGCGCCAGCCGCGACCGCGACTGGGAAGTTCCAGGGTGTGATCACTGCGACGACCCCGAGCGGCACCTTGAGGTTGCGCACCGACCACTCGGCGTCCTCGGTCAGGACGTCGGCGAAGGGGTAGGTCGTAGCCAGTGTCGCCATCTCCTGCCATTCCTCGGCGGCTGCGAGGATAGAGCCGATGCCGAGTTCGGTCGGCTGTCCCATCTCGCGCTCCTGCAATGCCGCGAGCTCGGGTGCCGCGGCGACCAGCCGCACAGCCGCCGCACGGACGATGTGGATGCGCTCGGTGAGTGACCGCTGCGCCCAGTCGCGCTGTGCCTCGCGGCCGCGGGCGACCGTGACGGACACCTCGTCGGGTGTCGCACACACCAAGGTGGTCACGTGAGCGCCGTTGATCGGGGAGCTGATCTCCCGGGTTCGACGCAGAGAAGTGGTGGTTATGACGGCTCCTTCGATGGCTGGTGTGTCACCTCGAGCCTTCTCCGCCACGGGACGCACCACATCCGGCATCTGCCTACAGTTCGACTGCCCGAAGGCCTTAGGCGAGCTCCTTGCACGCGTAGCCTGAGCACATGGCAGGAGCGATCGTCGGCCGCGAGCGCGAGCTTGCCGACGTCGTCGAGGCCATCGGCGCCAACAAGCGGCTCGTCGTCGTGACCGGGGATGCCGGGGTCGGGAAGACGACGCTGGTCGTCGCCGCGTCCGCTCGACTGGACACGACGTTGCTCGTCGGACGCTGCCTCCCTCTCAGCGAGACTCTCCCGCTGGTGCCGTTCGCCGATTTGCTGCGTGCCGCCGCGGAACTGGTGCCCGACTGGGTTGCCGCGGTGCGGGAGGGCTGCCCGGCCTACGTCGGGTCATCCCTGCGCTACTTGGTTCCCGACGTTTTCGGGTCCCCTGAGTCCGTCATCCCAGATGCTTGGTTGCGCCACCAGCTCTTCGGTGCGATCACGCAGGCGTTGGAAGTCCTGGCTCGTGATCGCGACCTCACGCTCTTGGTCGAAGACCTCCACTGGGCCGACCGATCGACGCTCGACATGCTCTCTGTGCTCGCCGCGGGGCGCTTCGGGTGGAGGACGCCCATCCTGGCCACGTTCCGCACGGAGGACGTCACTACGCCGCCATCGACGTCCGGTTGGCTGAACACGGCACGCGGAGTACCGGGCGCCCTGGTCCTGGATCTCGACCCGCTCGACCGAGAGGGAACCACCGAGCTGATCGCCGCGGTCCGCGGAACCTGGCCATCCGCCGAAGTCGCCGCCGCCATTTTCGCGCGCTCCGAGGGCAACCCGCTCTTCGTCGAGCACCTCGCCACCACAGACTCGCTGCCGCGTTCCGTGGTCGACGGCTATGCCGAGACTCTGCACAACCTCACTCCGCGTGCGCGCGCCCTAGCTCGGGTATTGGCGGTCGCGGGCAAATCGGTCACCCAAAGCGATCTGGCTCAGCTGTGGCCGACTCCGGTCGCCGATGTCGACGCCGCGATCACGGAACTCCGATCGAGCCGTCTACTCGATGGACGTGCACCGCGCAGTCGGCTCCGGTTGCGCCACGCCTTGCTCGCCGATGCGGTCCTCGACGACGTCCCGCACGCTGAGCGCCTTGCGCTCCACGCCGCGGCTGCCGCGTGGCTGAGCGGCCTCGAGCCGCGCCCCTATGCCGAGATCGCGGAACATCTCCGACGGTCCGGCGACACGACCGGGGAGTTCGCGGCCCGCGTGGCCGCCGCCGGCGCAGCACGCACTCTCCTCGCGCACGCGGAAGAGGCGGAACACCGACTGCGAATGTTGGACCTCTGGCAGCAGGTCCCGGCCGCCGAGGAGATCTCCGGAGGCTCCTGGTTCGACACGGTCCTCGCCGCCGACTGGGCGCTGTTCGACAGCGGGCGGTCGGATCGTGACCTCGAACTCCTCGAGCGAGTCCTAGCCAGCCACCCTCACCTGTCCGTGAAAGAACGCGCCACCCTCAAGCGACGCAAGGCCCGCGCCCAGGCTTGGCATGACCCTGTTGATGCCGCCCGGACCATGGAGGAGGCCGGCGACCTGTTCGAACAGGATCCCGGAGGCTTCGACCACGTCCTGATGCTCGCGGACCTCACCGACCTCCGCCGTGTCAATGGCAGGTTCGACGAGGCACTCGAGTTCGCCGACCGAGCCGTCGCTGCCTGCCGCGCGGCGCCAGGCACAGGTCTCGACCGTTCCGTCGCGGCACGCCGCGCTCTCGTCCTCGCCTCGATGGGACAGGCGGACGAAGCGGTCACCTCCTTGGCGGCACTCGCCGACGCCGAGGCCGGAACGTTGCGGGAACGTCTCGTCGCGACGGGCCGGCAGGTCGAGGCCCTGCAAGGTCTCGATCGTGACCGTGAGGTCGCTGCGGCCGTTGCCGAGGTGCTTGCAGAGGCCGAGGAGTATGGCGCTTACGGATCGCGCCTGGTGGCGATGGTGAGGGCGCTTGTGGCGACGTCCTATGCGGACCTCGGTCGCTTGGACGACCTCCGAGACCTCGTTGACATCAGCTTGCGCGACACACCGCCGGAGGATCGCCACCGGTTTGACGTCCCGCTCGCGGCTCTAGCGCTGGCCGACGGACGGAGCGAGGAAGCCGTGGAGCGACTCCGGGGTGCCGTCCACGCCGTGAGCTCCTGGCCCAACGAGGCAGCCGGTTTCTCGGTGCGACTGGCCGAGGCGCTGATCTGGGACGGACGAGCAGTCGAGGCCGCCGAGATCCTTGACGAAGTCACGGCTGGTGCGTGGCCGCCCCAGCTAGGCGCGACGGCGGCTCTTCTCCTAGCCCGGGCAAGGGCCGATATCAGCGAACCGCGCGGCCGTGCAAGCCGCGAATCGACGCTGGACAACCCGCCCTCCGCGAGCCAACGACTGCTCGTCATGCGAGCCGCTGAGGACTCGCGAGGCACTGCGGACGTGGAAGTGTGGGAACGCGCGGCCTCCCTGTGTGAGGAGGCCGAGAGACGATACGACGCCGCGTATTGCCGATGGCGCGGGGCGGAGGCGGTGCTCATGTCGCAGCCACGCAGCGATGCGACCGAGGCCTTGCGTTTGGCTTACGCGCTCGCCGACGGGCACAGACCCCTCACCCTCGCGATCGAACGCACGGCACAAGCAGCACGTATAGATCTCGTCCCAGCTGAGCTCACCACCGAGCAACCCGAACCGCCCCGGCCGTTTGGTCTGACACCGCGCGAGATCGATGTCCTCACTCAGCTCACTTTCGGCTGCACCAATCCCCAGATCGCCGTCACGCTCTTCATGAGCCCGAAGACGGTCAGCGTCCACGTCTCGAGCATCATGCGAAAGCTCGATGCCCAGTCCCGGACGCATGCGGTCGCGATTGCCCAGCGCGCCGGGGTTGTCGCCTAACCAGCTTGATCGCAGCCGCTCAAGCGTTCCAGCGCAGCACGACAGGCTGCACCCGCTCGTAACCGAGCACGTTGATAGTGGCGGTCTCCAGCTCGAAGTAACGTCCGTCGGCAGCCGCGAGGCGCAACCACCGAGCGGCGAGCACTCGACCGAAGTGCCCGTGCGTGAACACCAGCGTCCGACCGAGGACCGCCTGGGCGATCACCCGATCAGCTCGCTCCGCAACCTGATCCGCACTCTCGCCGCGCGGCGTGGACCCGGTGAAGATCGTCCAGCCCGGGTCCGTCACCCGGATGTCGGCGGTCGTCAGTCCCTCGTAGTCGCCGTAGTCCCACTCGGCCAGGTCGGGATCGATCGTCGGGTCAGCGAAACCAGCCAGCTCGGCAGTGTGCACGGCACGCAGTCGAGGGCTGCTCAGAACCGACGCGAAGTCGAACTCCCGAAGGCGCCCTCCCAGTGCCCGAGCCTGCTTCTCGCCGCTCGGCTCGAGCGGGACTTCCGTATGCGACGTGTGCCGGCCCGACTCACTCCAGGCGGTGGCGCCATGCCTGACGATCCAGAGCTCGGCACTTGATTCCCAATCCGCCATGGCGACAGCCTCGTCAGACCGGAATGAGCGCCCAGTAGTCGAGGTCGAGCAGCACGCCTTCGGCGTACTTTCCGTCCTCGCCCCGCAAAGTCATCGACTCGTCACGACCCTTGGTCGCCACCAGACGCAGGCGCAG
>JBQCDC010000265.1:0-8582 GCA_051961575.1 Marmoricola sp. | reverse complement strand
ACCGCTGCCGGGTCGGGACGGGGTCGCTGGCGCAGGAGGCGCGTAGACGGGCGGTGCCAACGGGAAATCGGCCGGCGCGACACTCTGCTGGCCGGTGGTGGCCACGTGGTGCGTCCAGCCGGATCCGTCATGGAACCGCAGCTGTGCGCGTCCTAGCGGATCGGGATACCAGTCATCGCTCATCGTCCCCCCTTGATAATCGGGCTGAGCCGAGAGTAGTACCCGACTACCCTTGAACGCGTAGGACGAACGCACCTGATTTCAATCTCGACGACGAGCTCGAGGAAACCTCCGGCTGGGACCTGGATCCCGACCCTGAGGAGACACCGGGCTCCTACGACCTCGCCGCGCGCTATGCGCTGCGCCGCGTGGCCGGTCTCTCGACCGAGCTCGAGGACATCACCGAGGTCGAGTACCGCCAGCTCCGCCTGGAGCGGGTCGTGCTGGTTGGCGTGTGGACCGAAGGATCGGTCGAAGACGCCGAGAACTCGATGGCCGAACTGGCCGCCCTCGCGGAGACCGCCGGCTCTGAGGTCCTCGACGCCCTCTACCAGCGCCGCACCAAGCCGGACCCGGCGACCTTCATCGGCCGCGGAAAGGTCGAGGGAGTCGCCGACATCGTCCGCGCCACCGGCGCGGACACCGTGATCTGCGACGGCGAGCTCGCGCCGAGCCAGCTGAGGAACCTCGAGGACCGGATCAAGGTCAAGGTCGTCGACCGCACCGCGCTGATCCTCGACATCTTCGCCCAGCACGCGAAGTCCAAGGAGGGCATGGCCCAGGTCGAGCTGGCCCAACTCAGCTACATGAAGCAGCGCCTGCGTGGTTGGGGTGGCAACCTTTCCCGTCAGGCCGGTGGACGAGTGGCCGGCGGTGCCGGTATCGGTGGTCGTGGACCCGGTGAGACCAAGATCGAGACCGACCGGCGACGCATCAACACGCGCATCGCGAAGCTGCGCCGCGAGCTCGACCACATGAAGACCACCCGCGACACCAAGCGCGCGAATCGTCAGCGCAATGCGATCCCCAGCGTGGCGATCGCGGGCTACACCAACGCCGGCAAGTCGAGCCTGCTCAACCGCCTGACGGGCGCAGGCGTTCTCGTCGAGGACGCCCTGTTCGCGACGCTCGATCCGACCACGCGCCGCACCAGCACTCCCGACGGCCGGGTCTACACGATGAGCGACACGGTCGGGTTCGTGCGTCACCTTCCGCACCAGCTCGTCGAGGCCTTCCGAAGCACGCTGGAGGAGGTCGCCGACTCGGACCTGATCGTCCACGTCGTCGACGGATCGCACCCGGACCCCGAAGGTCAGCTGGCCGCCGTGCGCGAAGTCCTCACCGAGATCAACGCGCAGCACGTGCCTGAGCTGGTCGTGATCAACAAGATCGATGCCGCGGATCCCCTTGTGGTGCAACGAATTCTGGCTCGTGAGCCGCACTCGGTGGCGGTCAGCGCGCACACCGGAGCGGGCATCGACAAGGCTCTTGCCGCGATCGAAGCGGACCTGCCGCGCCCCGAGATTCTGGTCGAGGCGCTGGTGCCCTACGACCGCGGAGACCTGATCAGCCGCGTGCATGACAGTGGCGAGATCGTCTCGTTGGAGCACACCGCCGAGGGCTCGAAGATCGTCGCGAGGGTCGGAGACGGGCTCGCCGCAGAGCTCGCGAGCTTCTCGGTGCCCGCCAGCGCGTGACTCTTCCCAGCGACTCCTGAGCGGGTCTACGTTGTGGTGAATCGCGCCGTCACCCGGCGTACCCACCCCATGGAGGAATCGTTCTATGCGTCGACATGTCACCGCATGCACGTTGATCGCCGCTTCAGCCCTCACCCTGGGCTTCGTCTCGGCATCTCCTAGCTCGGCAGCGTCCGGTCCACATCGGATACCGGGCACATCGCCGGGCTGGCTATCCCACGGAAAGCGAGTCGGCACTCCGTCGCCGAACGCAACGGTCAACGTCCGCCTCTACCTGGCGCCCCGAGGCGGCCTCGCCGCCCTCGCGTCGGCGTCGCACGCGATCGCCACTCCTGGCTCCGCGAGCTACCACCACTTCCTGACCCCGGCCCAGTACCACGCGCGGTACGACGCGACCTCGCAGTCGGTGAGCGCCGTGAGCAGCTGGCTCAAGAGCGCCGGGTTCAAGGTGACGGCACAGGAGGCACACAACCGCTACCTCGACATCTCCGGAAACGTCGCCGCAGCGCAGCGCGCCTTCGGCGTCACGATGGGCACCTACACGCACAACGGCATGACCGTTCAGGCGCCGAGCGGCGCGGCCAGCGCCCCCAGCGCCGTGGCGAGCGACGTCCTGGCGCTGAGCGGACTCGACACCACGCCGATGGTCGCCTCGCCGTCCTCGCAGAAGCCGAAGCCGCCGAGCGGTGGCTTCCGCAACGCGACGCCCTGCTCGCACTGGTACGGCGACACGACCCAGGCCAACACACCGACGCCGGATGGAGTCGTGCTGCCCTTGTTCAACAACCAGGCGATCCCGTTCTCGCCCTGCGGCTACACGGGTCCGCAGTTGCGCGGTGCCTATGAGGCCGGCAACACGGCAGGTCTGGACGGCACGGGCGTGACGGTGGCCATCGTCGACGCGTTCGCCTCGCCCACGATCCTCAGCGACGCGAACACCTATGCGACGTCGGTCGGCGACAGCGCCTTCTCCTCGGGACAGTTCTCGCAGAGCATGCCGGGCTCGTTCACCCAGGTGAATGCCAACAAGAGCCCCAAGCAGTGTGACGCTGCTGGTTGGTACGGCGAGGAGACGCTCGACGTCGAGGCCGTGCACGCGATGGCTCCGGGTGCGAACGTGCGCTACTACGCCGGTGCGAGCTGCAACGACACCGACCTCCTTGCCGCCTTTGCGCGGATCAACGACGAGGCCAAGGCCCAGATCGTCTCCAACTCGTGGGGCGGCACGGGTGATGTCGTGAAGTCCTCGCTGCTCAGCGTCTACGACGCGGCGTTCATGCAGGGCAACATGGAGGGCATCAGCTACGCCTTCTCGACTGGTGACAACGGCGACGAGAAGACCTCGCTCGGTAGTCCGCAGACCGACTACCCGGCCTCCGACCCGCACGTCACGGGCGTCGGTGGCACGTCGACCGAGATCACTCAGTCCGGCATCCAGGCGGAGACCGGCTGGCAGACCTCGAAGTACGTGCTGAACGCGGCTGGAACCGACTGGACCCAGTCCGACGCCTTCCTCTACGGCGGTGGCGGTGGCTACTCGAGCAACTTCAAGGAGCCCGACTACCAGGTCAACGCGCATATCCCCGACACCAACGGCGGCCGTGCGCTGCCTGACGTCTCGATGGATGCCGACCCGACCACGGGCATGTTGATCGGTCAGACGCAGACCTTCCCGACGGGTGCGCAGTACGACACCTTCCGGATCGGTGGCACGAGCCTGGCCTGCCCGCTGTTCGTGGGTATGACCGCGCTCAAGATCCAGGCATCTGCGACCGGCGGGGCCATTCACGGGCTCGGCGAGCTGAACCCGATCATCTACGCCGACCACTCCGGTTTCTCCGACGTGACCGGGGCGGGGGTTGACCCGGGCAACATCCGCGTCGACTTCGTCAACGGTGTGGACGCCACCGGTGGGTACAAGTACTCGGTGCGAACCTTCAACGGCGCGACGACGTCGCTGTCGGTCGGCGCCGGGTGGGACACCGAGACCGGTTGGGGCAGCGCCCGGGCCGGCTGGTTGGCTCCGGCCAGCTGATCCTCGAATCCTGAGCGGGGCTAGGCGTCGTCTTCGGTCGGCGCCTGGTCCCGCTCATCGAGTTCAGCCAGCAGTGCCTTGAGCTCCGAGCGGACGAAGTCGCGAGTGGCGACCTCACCGAGGGCCATGCGCAGCGACGCCATCTCGCGCGCCAGGAACTCCATGTCGGCCCGAGCAGATGTCGCGACCTGGCGGTCCTGCTCGGCGACGACGCGGTCGCGGTCCTCCTGGCGGTTCTGAGCCAGGAGGATCAGCGGAGCTGCGTAGGAGGCCTGGAGGCTGAGGATCAGGGTCAGGAAGATGAACGCGTACGGGTCGAAGTGCAGGTTCCTCGGCGTCAACGTGTTCCAGGCGAACCAGACGATGATGAACAGCGTCATGTAGATCAGGAACTTGGCCGTACCCATGAACCGGGCGAACTGCTCGGCGAAGACGCCGAACGTGTCCTCGGTGCTTCCGCGCCGCTCCGGGCGCAGTCGTCGCCCGAGCTGGCGGGGGGTGTCGAGGCGGGACTCGCGCTCTTCTGAGGTCCGGGCCATCAGTTCTTACCTAACGCGCGGTCGCGCCAGCCCTCGGGCAGCAAGTGGTCGAGAAGGTCGTCGACGGTGACGACGCCGAGCAGGTGGTGGTTCTCGTCCACGACGGGCGCCGCGACGAGGTTGTACGTGGCCAGGAACATCGCGACCTCCTCGAGGGTCGCCTCAGGCCGCAGCGGCGTCGTATTGGTGTCGAGCGCTCCGGCGACCAGGGTCGAGGGAGGTTCGCGCAGCAGTCGTTGGATGTGCGCGATCCCGAGGAACTTGCCGGTCGGCGTCTCCAAGGGCGCTCGGCACACGTAGACCATGGCGGCCAGGGAGGGCGTGAGGTCCTCGTTACGAGCCCGCGCGAGCGCGTCGGCGATGGTCGCGTCGGTGGAGACGATGACCGGCTCGGGCGTCATCATGCCGCCCGCGGTCTGCTCGCCGTAGACCATGAGTCGTCGGACGTCCTCGGCCTCCTCGGGCTCCATCAGGCCCAGCAGCTTCTGAGCCGTTTCCGGCGGCAGATCCGCGATGAGGTCGGCGGCGTCGTCAGGGGACATCTCCTCGAGCACGTCCGCGGCTCGCTCGACGTCGAGGTGACCAAGGATCTCGACCTGGTCCTCCTCGGGCAGCTCCTCGAGGACCTCGGCGAGGGTCTCGTCGTCCATCGCCTCGATGACCTCGCTGCGGCGCTCGTCGTCGAGGTCGTTGATCACGTTCGCCACATCAGCGGGCTTCAGGTCTGCCAGCGACGCCATCAGGTGGGCCGCGCCGTCGTGCTGGCCGTCGTCGTCGAGACCCTCGACGTCCTCCCAGCGGACCACGTGGGTCTGCGGCTTGCGACGGAAGCCACCGCCGCCGACGGCGACCGCGACACGAGACACATTCCAGTCGCGGCTGCGCTGCTGCTCGAGTGCGATGTCGAAGACCGTCCCCTGCTCGCCCGAGGGCAGAGTGACCTTGCGATCGAAGAGCTGCGCGATGACGAGTGTCTCGGTGGTGCGCTGCTCGAAGCGGCGCATGTTGAGCAGTCCCGTGATGATCACGTTGCCGGCGTCGATGGTGGTGACCCGGGTCATCGGGGCGAAGACGCGGCGGCGGCCGAAGACCTCCACGACCAGCCCGACGGCCCGGGGCGCCGCGTTCCCGGTACGTCTGACGAGCACGACATCTCGGACCTTGCCGACCTGCTCACCTTGCGGATCGAAGACGGCGAGCCCTGAGAGTCGGGCCACGAAGACTCGAGTTGGCGCGGTGCTCACGTCTGGAGCCTAGTGCCAGCCACGCTCAGCGCCCGGGCGATACGATCACGTGGCGTCGAGCGGAAATGTGGGGTTCCGCTCAGAACAGGCCAGGAGGACCGATGCTCGTCGTCACCATGAATGACATTCCCGGGTGGGAGATCCAGCGGGTCTGCGGCGAGGTCTTCGGCCTCACTGTGCGCTCCCGCAACGCCTTTTCTCAGATGGGCGCCGGCTTCAAGTCGCTCGTCGGCGGCGAGCTCAAGGGCATGACCTCGAACCTGATCAACAGCCGTAACGAGGTCATGGGTCGGATGCTCGAGGCGGCCCGCGAGCGCGGTGGCAACGCGGTGATCGCCATGCGCTTCGATACCTCGGAGATGGGCGACACCTGGACCGAGATCTGCGCCTACGGCACCGCCGTGGTCGCGGTTCCGGTCACCGAGGCCGCCAAGCAAACCGCACGTGAACTTGGTTACGGCGGCGTCTGAATAGCGTCTCGAGGTTCTTTGCAGCCGCTCTGCCTCGGTAGAGTCCCGCTTTATGGCTGTTGACCTTGCTGCCGCTAAGGCGGCCCTGGACGTTGCTCACTCCGTCGTCACGAGTGGCACCCAAAAGCTCTCCGCTGGCTCGATCGATGACCAGCAGGTCCTCGCATACGACCTGGCCCACGCGGCTGCTGCGGTCCGCGCCGGTGAGTCGATGCTCGACTACGCCGCCAAGGGCGACCTTGAGGCGAAGCTGACGGTCGCGTTCATCGCTGACGTCATCGCCGACGTGTCCTCGCGCCTCCTCGGACGTGAGGAGCTGTGGGGCGTCACGACCGGTGCGCTCAACGACGCGCACGCCTTCGCCGCGACCTACCGCGACCCCGCCTTCCTGGCCAGCCTGGCTCTCGAGGACGGTCCTCGCCATCTCGACGAGGACTTCATCCCCGTTCAGGACGTCTTCCGCAAGTTCGCCGAGGAGAAGGTCAAGCCGCTGGCCGAGGGCGTGCACCGCTCGAACGGCGACATTCCCGAGGACCTCATCCAGGGTCTGGCCGAGCTCGGCGTCTTCGGCATGTCGGTGCCGGAGGAGTACGACGGCTTCTCCAGCGGCGGTGAGAACGAGTACCTCGGCATGATCGTCGCCACCGAGGAGCTCTCCCGCGGCTCGCTCGGCATCGGCGGCTCGCTGATCACCCGTCCCGAGATCCTCACCCGCGCGCTCGTCGCCGGCGGTACCGAGGAGCAGAAGCAGGAGTGGCTGCCCAAGCTCGCCTCCGCCGAGGTCATGGCCGCCGTCGCGGTCACCGAGCCTGACTACGGGTCCGACGTCGCCGGCATCAAGGTCGCGGCCACGCGCACCGAGGGCGGCTGGCTGATCAACGGCACCAAGACCTGGTGCACCTTCGCGGGTCGCGCCGACGTTCTCATGCTGCTCGCCCGCACCGACCCGGACCGCTCGCTGACGCACAAGGGACTGTCGCTCTTCGTGGTGCCGAAGGAGCAGGCGCCGGGCCACGAGTTCGACTTCACGCAAGAAGGAGCGGCCGGCGTTGGTTCCATGAGCGGCCGCGCGATCGACACCATCGGCTACCGCGGCATGCACTCCTACGAGGTCGCGTTCGAGAACTGGTTCGTTCCGGACGCCAACCTCGTCGGTGGCGAGGCCGGGCTCGGCAAGGGCTTCTTCATGCAGATGGCGGGCTTCGAGAACGGTCGACTGCAGACCGCGGCTCGCGCCGTCGGTGTCATGCAGGCCGCTTACGAGGCCGCCCGCGAATACGCTGGTGCGCGCCACGTGTTCGGTCACGCGGTCGGCGACTACCAACTGACCCAGGTCAAGCTCGCTCGGATGGCTTTCATGATCCAGGCCTGCCGCCAGTTCTCCTACGAGGTCGGCCGCCTGATGGCCAAGGGCGAGGGCGTCATGGAGGCCGCCATGGTCAAGGCCTATGCCTGCCGCGCGGCCGAGTGGGTGACGCGCGAGGCCATGCAGATCCACGGTGGCTTCGGCTATGCCGAGGAGTACGTGGTGTCGCGGTACTTCGTCGACGCGCGCGTGCTGTCGATCTTCGAGGGCGCCGACGAGACCCTGTGTCTCAAGGTCATCGCTCGCCGTCTTGGTGCCTGACATGTCGAAGACGAACGCTGGCAATTTCTTTGAGGACTTCTCGATCGGCCAGGTCATCGAGCACGCGACGCCGCGGACGGTGACGGAGGGAGACCGCGCCGTCTACCAGTCGCTCTACCCGAGCCGCTTCGCGGTGCCGTCGTCGGCGGTCTTCGCCGCTGAGGTCGGTCTCGACCCCCATCCGGTCGAGGAGCTGATCGCGTTCCACATCGCGTTCGGCAAGACCGTGCCCGACGTGTCGCTGAACGCGGTCGCGAACCTGGGGTATGCCGAGCTGCGCTTCCGCGTTCCGGTGGTTCCCGGCGACACGCTGTCGACCTCGTCCGAGGTGATCGGCCTCAAGCAGAACTCGAACGGAAAGTCCGGCGTCGTCTACGTGCGCTCCACGGCGGTCAACCAGCGCGACGAGATCGCGCTCGAGTGGTGCCGCTGGGTGATGGTGCACAAGCGCGACGTCGAGGCGCCCGCGCCGGAGACGGTCGTTCCCTCGCTGAAGGACGCGCTGGCCGTCGAGGACCTGCTGATTCCGGGCGGCCTGGACTTCACTGACTACGACTTCGATGCCGCGGGCGAGACGCACCGCTTCGGCGACTACGAGGTCGGCGAGAAGATCGACCACGTCGACGGCGTCACGCTGACCGACCCCGAGCACATGATGGCGACGAGGTTGTGGCAGAACACCGCCAAGGTGCACTTCAACACCGAGGCGCGACCCGACGGCAACCGCCTCATCTACGGCGGTCACGTGATCTCGATGGCGCGCGCACTGAGCTTCAACGGACTCGCGAACGCTCAGCTGATCTCGGCGATCAACGCCGGCTCGCACGTTGCTCCGGCCTTCGCCGGCGACACGGTCTACGCGTGGTCCGAGGTGCTCGACAAGGCGGAGACGTCGGCGCCCGGTGTCGGTGCTCTGCGCCTGCGTCTGGTGGCGACCAAGGGTCGTGACGAGTCGATGACTTTGCGGGGC
>JBQCDC010000264.1:0-3303 GCA_051961575.1 Marmoricola sp. | reverse complement strand
GAGCTCCATCAACACGCTCACGGCGACACTGAACCGCGAGCGCAACACCATCGGCGCGGCGCTCGACTCCTTCGGACCGGCGCTGAAGGTGCTCAACCAGCAGCACCAGGGCCTGGTCAAGATGCTGACCTCGCTCGACCGCCTGGGCAAGGTCGGCACCAACGTCATCGAGCAGAGCCGAGCCGACATCGTGGCGTCGCTGAAGCACCTCGGCCCGACCCTGAAGGGTCTGGCGGGCGCCGGCAACTCGCTCGTGCCCGGCCTCATGCTGATGGCGAGCTTCCCCTTCCCGCCGGCTGCGGCGAGCCTCGCCAAGGGCGACTACTCGAACGCCCTGTTCGCGATGAACTTCAATCTGAACACCCTGCTCGAGGGCATCCTCAAGGGCGGCAATACCTCGGTCATCCCGAATCTGGCCACCTTGTGCAGCGCCTACGCGGGCTCGGGGAACTGCGCTCCGCTGATGACGACGCTGTGCAGCATCACCCACGTGAGCGTGTTCTGCACGGCCAACACGGCGCCCGGCCTGCTGGGCGGCTTGGGCAAGCCCAAGACCGGGAGCAAGACGTCCTCGAAGACCCCGACCTCGCCGCTCGGTGGCAAGCAGAAGGGCACCAACGTGCTGCAGCAGCTGTTGGGAGGTCTGTTATGACCCGGAGCACTCGGATCCGGCTCATGCTGTTCGCGGTGCTGTCCGCCATCGGCATCGTCTATGTGGCCGCGTCCTACCTCGGCGTCGTCAACGCGGTGCTCGGGCGCAACAAGACGGTCTACCTCGATCTGCCGAGCTCGGGCGGGACGTACATCGGCAGCGAGGTCGACTACCGCGGCGTCAAGATCGGCAAGGTCTCCGACATGGCGCTCACCAGGTCCGGGGTGCGGTTGACGTTGACCTTGCAGCCTGACGCCAAGGTGCCCAAGGACTCGCCTTTGATGGTCAGCAACCTGACCGCCATCGGCGAGCAGTACGTGAACTTCACCCCGAAGAGCGACAACGGGGACTACGCGGGCAACGGCTACGTGTTCAAGGGGACCGCGGGCGACTTGCCCGAGTCGACCGACAACCTTCTCCTGACCCTGAACAGCTTCGTGAACTCGGTGGATCCCCACGACCTGACCACGGCGGTCGGTGAGCTGGGCGCGATGTTCAAGGACAACTCGGATGCTCTCGGGACGATCATCGACCAGGGTTCGAAGTTCCTGAAGACCGCACAGCAGCACCAGGCCAGCACGATTCAGCTGCTGAACTCCGGCAGCGGCGTGCTCGACACCCAGATCGCCCACGAGGGTGATCTGAGGACATTCACGTCGGGACTTTCGACGTTGACGGCCGCATTGAAGAACTCGGACGCTAATCTTCGAACCATTCTGAACACCGGCGCACTGCGTGAGGCGGATGGATTGGTGAATGACCTGCGGTCGACCCTGCCGGCCTTCCTCAAGAACCTGGTCCCCGTGACCCAGGTGATCTCCGATCGCCGCCGCGCGCTCGAGCAGACGCTGGTCGTGTTCCCGCCCGTGGTGTCGGCCGGCTTCACCGGCACGCCCGGCGACGGCTACGGCCACCTCAACATGCAGTTCGACTACGCCATGCAGCCCTGCAGTGGAGCGGGCTACCTGCCGCACCCGTGGCCGAGCTCGAACAACCTGAGTGACCTGCCGCTGTATCCCGCGCGCTGCAACAACCCGAAGGCGCAGCCCAGCTATCACGGGTCCGACGGCATCCTGCAGCGCGGCTCGAACATGGTGCCGCCGATCAACGGCAGCGGCGCGGCCTATCGCACGAGCACGGGGGCATCCAGCGACTCGTCGACCCCGACCGACAGCACGCCGAACTTCGGTGTGCCGACTTCCGTCATGGGTAGCTCGGCGTGGGTATGGATGCTCGTCGGGCCGGTGAGTGCCCAGTGACCGAACTGCCGGAGCAGGTCGACGAGCAGTCGGCCGGTCGGGGCTGGCTGCGCTGGGTCACCATCGCCGTCGGTGCGTTCGTCGTTCTCCTGCTCGTCTACCTGGTGCTGATCATCCCGACCGGGACGAGCCTCATCCCGGGCAAGACGACCGGTGACCATCGCGAGGCGAACATCGTGGCTCTCCGTAGAGCGGCGGACTCGCAGCTGACCACGTTCCTCAACCAGAACTACCGCACGTCTCAGGCGTCGATGACCAAGCTGATCGCCGGCTCGACGGGCAAGTTCCACGACCAGCTGGTCGGTTCGTCGGTCACCCAGATCACCTCGGCCGCCCAGTTGAAGACCGTGGCCAGCGGCAAGATCAAGAAGATCGCTGTGACGCGGTTGGGTCCCTCGAGCGCGACACTGCTCGCTGTGGCGACTCAGACCGTCACCAACACGCAGACCGCCAAGACCAAGAAGTCCTACAAATGCGCGGCCGGCTCAGTGTGCAATCCCTTCTACCTCTTGTTGACCTATCAGCGCGTCGACGGACAGTGGAAGATGTCGAACCTGGAGTTCCTGACGCTATGAGCGACGACGTCTCGAAGCCTCGCCAGCCGAACTCGATCTCACAGCTCTCGATCCTCGGCATCCTCGTGCTGGTCGGCGCCCTTGCGCTGACAGCGGTGATCCTGATCGCACATGATCGCTTGCAGAGCACGACCTCCTCGGAGGGTCAGGACACGTCCGCTCGAGCGCTCGGCCTGACGGCGCAGGGCTTCAAGGGAGCCAGCGACCGATCCGGATCGCCGATCGCCGAGATCGCGGCCCAGCTCGCGATCCAGTCGTCCACGTTCACGCCGGGGCAGTTCGACGAGCAGGTCGCGGCCGCGAAGAAGCGGATGAGCGTCGCTGAGCAGGGGCAATACGCGCAGCTGCTCGCGAAGGAGAACATCCGAGCCCTCGTCAAGAGCGGGGTGAAGATCACGACGTCGCTCGTGCACTTCGGCGGTGACCCGAAGAAGTACGCCTACTTGGGGGTTGTCTCTCTGACGGAGACCAGCGGCGAGTTCGTCATGGTGCTGCAGCAGACCGCGACGATCGCCGGGTCGAAGCGGACGCAGGTGACACCTCTGTTGGTCGACGTGACCCTCGGGAAGATCGGGAACACCTGGGTGCTCTCCGACGTCCAGGGTCTGCTAGGTTTGTAGAACACGTTCTAGTTTTGAGGATGGCGGGCGTGACCGAAGTTGATCTGGTGATCGTTGGGGCAGGCCCTGCAGGGCTGTTCGGCGCCTACTACGCCGGCTTCCGGGGCCTCTCGGTGGCGGTCGTCGACTCGCTGCCGGAGTTGGGCGGACAAGTCACCGCGCTCTATCCCGAGAAGGCCATCTACGACGTCGCTGGA
>JBQCDC010000263.1:0-2175 GCA_051961575.1 Marmoricola sp. | reverse complement strand
CTCGTCGGTGTTCCAGCCGAAGCCCGCGCCGATCGAGACGCGGCCGCCGGAGAGGTGGTCGAGCGTCGCGATGGTCTTGGCGAGCGTGATCGGGTCGGACTCGACCGGCAGCGCCACCGCCGTCGACAGACCGATGGTCGTGGTCACGGCTGCGACGGTCGCGAGCGACACCCAAGGGTCCAGCGTCCGCAAGTAACGGTCGTCGGGGAGTTCGGCGCCGCCGGTCGGGTGCAGGGCGTCGCGACGCACGGGGATGTGGGTGTGCTCGGGTACGTAGAACGTGTCGAAGCCGCGTTCCTCCGCAGCCTTGGCAAGAGCCGCCGGAGTGATCCCGCGGTCGGAGGTGAAGAGGACGAGACCGTTGCGCATGGGACGACTCTAGAACGTGTTCTAGTTTTGTGGAAGAGCGTGGCTACGAGATGCGGGTGATGCTCTTCATGTGACGCGCCGCCAGCTTGGGGTAGTGCACCGGATTGACCTGCACCCAGAACTCCGCCGAGGTGCCGGCGATCTCCTTGGTCGCCCGCGCCGGAATACCGGACGCGACCATCCCCGCCGGGATCTGCGTTCCCGGCGTCACGACGGATCCGGCAGCCACCAAGGACCCGGCGCCCAGGCGGGTGTCGTCGAGCATCGTGCTGCTGTTTCCGAGGAGTGCGTTCTCCTCGATGATCGCGCCGTGCACCACGCAGGAGTGCGCAACCGTCGCCCCCGGCCCGACCTCGCAGATCTGGTCAGGCCCCGCGTGCAACACCGAGTTGTCCTGCACGTTGGCGTTCTCGCGAATGAGGATCGTGCACTCGTCGCCGCGCAGCACGGCGCCGTACCAGACGCTGGCGCCGTTCTCGACGGTCACGTCTCCGATCAGCGTCGCTGTCGGTGCGATGAACGCCTCCGGATGGATGTTCGGCGTCTTACCTTCGAACTCAAAAAGGTTCACCCGCCGCAGCCTAGGGCTGGGCGGGTGAACCTTGAAGCGTCAGATCAGTGATGCCGCTCGGCGCTGGTCGTCGAGAGTGCCTCACGGAAGTGCGGGATCTTCTGCTGCAACTCGTCGACGATGTCGCTGGTGAAGTTGAGGACCTCGAGGGGCGTCAGGGCGACCACCGTCGCGGACCGCAGCTTGTGGTCGACGAGCGCCATCTCGCCCACGATGTCGCCTGCACCCGACTGCGCGATCTCCTCACCCCCGCGTCGCACCGAAACCGTGCCGCTCAGGATCAGGTAGGCCTTGTCGGCGGGAGTGCTCTCGGCGATGATCGCCCAACCGTCGGGAACCGTGTGATAGGTCGCGGCGTCCACGACCGCGGCGATCTCAGCGTCGCTGAAGTCCTTGAAGCGGTGGGCGCGCGCGAGCTCGCCGATCCGCTTGGCTTCCTCCTTGTTGTGGCGCATGCGTCTCCTCTTTCTTGCGCGGTCCGACCCCCGCGAAGGGATGTGTCGAAGTCTGTGCCTCAGTCACCGGCGGTGTCTATACATCTGACACTAACGATCCGAGCGCCTGTCGGTGACAGGCACAAGACCCAGCGGCCTATCGTCGGACTCATGCTCGACTTCGATGAGTACGGCGACGCGATCGGCGCAGCGTGGACGGTCATGCGCGAGCATGCGAACCGGGTCGGGCCCGACGCGCCGGTTCCGACCTGCCCGGGTTGGCGAGTGCGTGACCTCATCGCCCATCAGGGCATGGTGCATCGGTGGGCCGCCGCGACCATCCGAGGCATCAGTGTCGATGCCGAGGCGATCCACGCGGAGGGCCTGGCGATTCGCGACCAGCTCGAATGGCTCGACCACGGCGCGCGTGACCTGCTGCAGGCGCTCGTCGATACGCCGGAGGACATGCCCGGCAAGTTCTTCCTCCTCGACGCACCGCCTCCGCGCCTGGCCTGGGCGCGGCGCCAGTGCCACGAGACCTCCATCCACGCCTACGACGCGATGGCGGCGTCGAACGGGCAGTCGCCGCCGGCGGCATCCACCTGGATCCGGCCCACGCTCGCCGCGGACGGCGTCGACGAGCTGCTCACCGGCTTCCTACCCCGCCCGCGCACGAAGATGCGGTTCCCCTCGCCGATCACCGTCCTCGTGGAGGCAACCGACACAGGCGGCGTTTGGACGCTGCAGCTTGGTCCCGAAGCCGCCGTCACCACGCGAGGGTCGACGAGCGAACCGGATGCC
>JBQCDC010000262.1:0-5116 GCA_051961575.1 Marmoricola sp. | reverse complement strand
GTCGGGTGCTCGTAGACATCCGCGACGGTGATCTCGGCATGGGTCTCGCGCAGTCGCGACACGAGCTGTGCGGCGGTGAGACTGCCGCCGCCGAGGTCGAAGAAGTCCTCGTCGACCGTGCTGATGTCCACGCCGAGGATGTCCTGCCAGAGGGCCGCGATCCGCAGTTGGATCTCTGACGTCGGTGCCGGGGCGTTCTTCGGCGCGCGCAACGTCGGTGCCGGCCAGGGGAGCGCGTCGCGGTCGATCTTGCCCGAGGTGCGGGTCGGCAGCGTGTCGACCGACACCAGTCGGGGAACCAGGGCCTCGGGAAGATCGCGGCGCAGCGTCGCGACCGACGCGGCCACGTCGAATGCGTCCCCATCGAGGCTCAGGTAGCCGACCAGGATCTTGTTGCCGGCCTTGGTCGTACGGATCGCGGCCGCACCACCGGCGACTCCGGGCAGCGCGGACAGTGCGTTGTCGATCTCACCGAGCTCGATGCGCCGACCGCCGAGCTTGATCTGGTCATCGGCACGGCCGGCGAACAGGAGGCCCTCGGGGTCGAAGGTCACGATGTCGCCGCTGCGATACGCCCGCTCCCACCCGAGGGTGACCATCGGGGCGTACTTCTCGGCGTCCTTGACCGGGTCGAGGTAGCGCGCGAGCCCGACACCGCCGATGATCAGCTCACCGCTCTCGCCGGCGCCGACGTGATAGCCGTCCGCGTCGACGACCGCCAGATCCCAGCCGTCCAAGGGCAAACCGATGCGTACCGGCGCCTCGCCGGTCAGCTGAGCACCACAGGCGACGACCGTGGCCTCAGTCGGGCCATAGGTGTTCCAGAGCTCACGGCCTTCCTGCGCATACCGGACGCCCAGCTCGGGCGGGCAGGCCTCGCCGCCGAGGATCAACAGCCGGACTCGCTTCAACGACTCCGGCGGCCACAACGCGAGCAGCGTCGGCACCGTCGAGACGACGGTGATCCGGTTGGCCACCAGCCAGGGTCCGAGCTCCATGCCGCTGCGCACGAGCGACCGCGGCGCGGGCACCAGGCAGGCGCCGTAGCGCCAGGCGAGCCACATCTCCTCGCAGGACGCGTCGAAGGCGACGGAGAGGCCGGCCATCACACGATCGCCGACACCCAACGGCGCCTCCTGCAGGAACATGCCCGCCTCGGCGTCCACGAAGGCGGCCGCATTGCGGTGGGTGACCGCGACACCCTTGGGCGTGCCGGTCGATCCGCTGGTGAAGATCACCCAGGCGTCGTCGGTGGGGGTGGGCAGCTCTCGCTCCCGCGGTGCGCGCGGTGTGCGGATGTCGACGTTGAGGTCGTTGCCGATGACAGCGTCGACCCGCGCCTCGCCGAACACGAGCGCCGCGCGTTCCTTCGGGTCGTCGGCGTCGACCGGAACATAGGCCGCGCCCGCCAGAAGCGTCGCCATGATGGCCACGTAGAGATCCGCGGTTCCGCTCGCGATGCGCACGCCCACGTAGGAGCCCGGTCCGATGCCGAGGCGCGCGAGCTCGTCGGCCAACAGCTCGGCGGCCTCGGCGAACTCCGCGTAGGTGAGCACGATGGCGCCGTTGTCGAGGGCGGGTGCATCGGGGCACTGCTCGACCGACTCGAGGAAGATGTCGACCAACGTGCGAGGCGCTGGGGCGCGGTCACTGCGCAACAGCGTCACGTGGCAACTCCTTGAGGTCGTCGGGATCGGAGATTGAGGAGCGCCGCGAGGCGCGTCACGAAATCCTTGGAGGGCATCCTCGCGGAGGCAGGTGAACAACACGTGTATCTGTCCGTCAGACTGCCAGTGTGAGTCAGTCCGACACCGCGCGAGAAGTCCGTGTGATCGCCACGGATCTGGACGGAACCCTGTTGCGTTCCGACGGCACGATCAGCCCGCGCACCCTCGCTGCTCTCGAAGCAGCGGAAGAGGCCGGCATCACCGTTGTCTTCGTGACCGGCCGCCCGGTGCGCTGGATGGAGGACCTCTTCACCCACGTCGGCACTCACGGCATCGCCATCCTCTCCAACGGCGCCCTGATCT
The DNA here is from genome assembly GCA_051961575.1 of Marmoricola sp. Classification (GTDB taxonomy): domain Bacteria; phylum Actinomycetota; class Actinomycetes; order Propionibacteriales; family Nocardioidaceae; genus Marmoricola. The sequence goes on along the minus strand of JBQCDC010000262.1, from coordinate 3,086 downwards.
GGGACGTCGCCGGCGACCGCCCCATCGCTGAGCGCCCGATCGAGGTCGCGACGCTCGTGGAGGCCTGCGCCCTTCTGCGCGAGGCCGTCCCGGGTCTGACGTTCGGCTTCGAGCGCCTGACCGGTCTCTCCGTCGAAGCCACCTTCCTGGGCAAGTTCACCGGCACCTTCGCCGCCCGCGAGGGCCTGCTCGAGGAGATCGCCGACGCGCCCGCCCTCAAGCTCCTCGCTCGCCTGGAGGAGGGCGACCCCGACGAGGTCCGCCAAGCCGCCCGCAAGGCTGCCGGCCATCTCCTCGAGATCACCGGATCGATGAGGACGCCCTTGCTCGAGATGAGCGCCCTCGGTGTCACGAAGGCGACCACCCTGGACGCCTGGTGTCGAGAACGAGGTTGGACGCGCGACAACGTCGTCGCGTTCGGAGACATGCCCAACGACCTGGACATGTTGAGCTGGGCAGGCACCTCGTACGCGATGGCGAACGCGCACCCCACGGTGATCGCGGCCGCCACTCACCAGACGGCGAGCAACGAAGACGACGGCGTCGCCATCGTCATCGAGCAGATCCTCGGAGGTTGAGGAGCGACCGGAGGTCGCGTCACGAAACCCCTACAGATACATGCCGCCCTGGCCGCCGGTTTGTTGCCCCTCGCTCGCGTCTGACGCCTGCTGTGGCTGACCGAGTCCGGGCGGCAACGCCCGCATCTGCTCAAGCTGCGCGCGAGCCGCCATCTGCTGCGCGTAGATCGCGGTCTGGATTCCGTGGAAGAGACCCTCGAGCCAACCGACCAGTTGAGCCTGCGCGATTCTGAGTTCGGACTCCGTCGGCGTGGATTCCTCGAAAGGCTGGATCAGGCGGTCAAGCTCCTCATCGAGCTCAGGGGCCAGCCCGTCCTTCAACTCCGTAAGAGACGTGTGCAGGATCTGCGCAAGCCGGCGCCGGCCGGCCTCGTCGAGCGGCGCAGCCTTCACTTCCTCCAGCAACTGACGGATCATGCTGCCGATCCGCATGACCTTGGCCGGTTCCTCGACCAGATTGGTCAGGTCCTCCGCTGCCTGAGCGTGCTCGGGCTGAGTGTCCGGCTCGTTGCCGTCGGAGTTCACGACGATGATGTGCGGCTGCTCGTCCATAGTGGCTTCAACCTACCCGTCACACCCGCAGCAGCAGTTTGCCGCTGGCCTCGCCCGACTCGAGCAGGCGGTGGGCGTCGGCTACCTCGTCGAGCGGGAACTCGCGACTGACCGTCGTCTTGATGTCGCCTCGACTAATGAGCGGCCACACGTCCTCGACCACACCAGCGCAGATGCGTGCCTTGGCCTCCGTGGGTCGAGCGCGCAGCGAGGTCGAGATGACGCTGCCGCGCTTGGCCATGAGGTCCGAGAGGTTGATCTCGCCTCGCACGCCCCCCTGCATGCCGATATTGACCAGGCGGCCCTCGGGTGCGAGCGCGGCGATGTTCCGCTCGAGGTACTTGGCGCCCATGTTGTCGAGGATGACGTCAGCGCCGCCCAGCGCGGTGAGCACCTCGACGAAGTCCTCGTTGCGGTAGTCGATGACGTAGTCGGCGCCGAGGTCACGACAGCGCTGGAGCTTGTCGGGCGAGCCGGCCGTGGCGCAGACCTCGACGCCCCACGCCTTGGCGAACTGGATGGCGAACGATCCGATGCCGCCGGCTCCGCCGTGGACGAGGAACCGCTCGCCCTTCTGCATCCGGGCGACCTCGACGAGGTTCGACCAGACGGTCGCGGCCACCTCGGGGAGGCTGGCGGCGGTCGCCAGGTCGACGCCGGACGGAAGCGGCATGACCTGACCGGCGGGAACGGCGACCTTCTCCGCATAGCCACCGCCGGCGAGCAGCGCGCAGACCTCGTCGCCCACCGACCACTCGGTGACGCCGTCGCCAACCTTGGCGATGCGGCCCGAGCACTCCAGCCCGATGATGTCGGAGGCGCCGGGCGGCGGCGGGTAGAAGCCCATCCGCTGCAGGAGGTCGGCGCGATTGACCGCGGTGGCGACCACGTCGATGACCACCTCGCCCGGTTCGGGCTTGGGATCGTGCACCTTGCCGATGCTCAGGTTCTCTGGGCCGCCTGGGGTTTCCACCACAACTGCTCGCACGTAGTCAGGCTAGCGACGGACCTGAGTTTCCGACCTGGGTGGTCGCGTACCCTTCCGCCTATGACCGGCGCTTCCCAGGGTGAGAACGCGCCTCGTGCGACCCCCGTGAACCCCGTTCAGGCCGGTTGGGCCCTCCTCTTGCTCCTGGCCTCCTTCGGGGTGGTCTTCGATCGCTTCCACGCTCTGCCGGACCGCGTCGGCGGCGCCTTCGCAGTCGCGTTCGCGGTCCTGATCGTGGCGGGCCTGTGGGCTCGCCTGGGTGCGCCGATCTGGGTCGCTGCCGGAGTCACGCTGCTCTACGGCGGGGCCGCGGTCGCGCTCCAGAGCGACCTGATGCTGCGCGGGGCAGCCCTCGTCACGGCTTCAGTGGTCGCCGTCTTCGCCGTGCTCGTCACCGTCCCTGCGGCGCGGTTCCGCCACGCTGTCGTCGAGGTCGGGATCGCCGCGGCGATCTCCGTGGTCGGAGCGTTCGCCGCGGTCGCGTATCACGTCGACGTCAACGGATCGGTGTTCCGCTACACGGTTCTCGTCCTCGCGCTCCTCGGCGCCTTCGCCGCCGTGTACCGACCCGGCGCCGGACTGCACGGGCTGGGGCGACGCGGCTACGCCCTCATCGGCGGACTCGCGGTCCTTCTGATCTTCGCGGTCGCGTACTCGCTGGCCCTCACGCACTGGGGATCGCACTACGTCTCCGACACGGTCGACAATCTGCGCAACTGGACCCATGACGCCCTCGGCGCCTCCCCGCATCTGTTGGAGGTGATCGTCGGGGTGCCGTCGCTGTGCTGGGGCGTCTTCACGCGGGCGCGGCGTCGCCAGGGTTGGTGGATGTGCGCCTTCGGTGTGGCGTTCACGGGACCGGCCGCGACGAGCCTGGTGGACGGCTCGCTCACGCGCGTGGCTTTGCTCGGATGCCTCTACAGCGTGATTCTCGGCATCGCCGTCGGCTTCGTGGTCGTGCGCGTGGA
>JBQCDC010000261.1:0-3455 GCA_051961575.1 Marmoricola sp. | reverse complement strand
GACGACGTTGGCTGCTCGGGCATCCGTGACGGGAACCTCCAACGCGGCAAGGATCTCGCGAGCGGCGTCGTCGTAGGCGCCGTAGCAGTCGCGAGCACAACTCTGCAGCTCCGGATCGCGAGCGGCGTGCAGGTAGACCTCGAACACCCCGATCTCGGCACTTCCCAAGGCAATGGCCTCGATGGCGCGCTGGGCGGCAAGGGCCGCCTCCTCGACGGAACTGACCGAGCCCCGCAACTCCTCGACGATCGCGCGGATCCGCGCTGACTCCTCAGCCACGAACGTGGTGACCGCCTCGCGGATCAGGTCGGTCTGTGTGGCGAAGTGGTACGTCAGCGAGCCGGGGGAGACGCCGGCTGCAGCGCACACCCGCCGATTCGTCAGTCCGCCCATCCCGTATTCACCGATGACGCGAACGGCGGCATCCAAGAGCTGCTCGCGGGCGCCCCTCATGTCGTCACCACAGCAGGCGCCGTGTTCTCGAACCAACGCTGCGAGGCTTCGAGTTCAGCCGCCAGCGAGATCAGCAGAGCCTCCGAGCAAGCCGGACCCATCAATTGCGACCCAACCGGCAGCCCGTCGATGAAGCCCGAGGGAACGTTCACGCTCGGCCAGCCGAGGACGTTCCAGGGCCAGGTCATCGGACAGGCGCCGATGATCACCTGGTCGGTCTTGTGATTGGACGTCCCGGGGGCGGCGGCGCCGATCGGGAGCGGCACCTGCGCGGTCGTCGGAGTGAGCACGACGTCGACCCGATCGAAGATCGCGCCGACGCGGCGCTCGAAGTAGCCGCTGCTGGCGAGCGCCGCCTTCAGGGCAGGGCCGCGAAGAACCGAACCGGTGCGTGCGTTGCTGCGGGTCCGAGGGTCCAGCACCGAGGGATCGGGCGAGTTCTTGACCCAGTGGTGAAGGCCGGCCATCGAGCGAGGCAGGAAGCTCGCGCCAAGGAGCCCGTAGTCGGGGTCAAGCTCAACCACGTCATGCCCCGCATTCGCGAGGACCTCAGCGAGTGCGCGGGTCGAGGCTTCGATCCGCGGGTCGATCGTGGCGCGCACCCCGCTGAACGGGACCTTGAACGAGAGCGCGATCCGGAGACGCTCGGGCGAACGATTCACAGCCGCAGAGAAAGGTTCTGTGGGCGGAGCCGGTTGGTAGGTGTCGTCGGGATGGTTTCCCGTGGCGATGTCCAGGAGGTGTGCCGCGTCGGCGACGGTCTTCGACAACGGTCCGTAGACCGCGATGCCGTGGAATCCGTTGATGGGGGCAGGGTAGGTCGAGATACGACCTCGTTGCGGTTTGATCCCTACCAGGTTGGTCCACGCTGAGGGGATGCGGATCGAACCGGCTCCGTCCGCCCCGAAACTCGCCGCGACGGCGCCGTTCGCGACTGTCGCTGAGGCCCCACCCGACGAGCCGCCGGGGGAGTGCTCGAGGTTCCAAGGGTTGCGCACCGTGAATTCGTAGCCTTCTGTGAAGGGCCATTGGCCCAGCTCGGGCGAGTGTGTCTTCCCGACGATGACTCCGCCGGCCGCGCGAATTCGACGAACCATCTCGGAGTCCTCGGTAGCGATCGGCCAGTCGCCTCGGCAGCCGAAGGCGGTGGGGTAGCCGGCCAGGTTCGTCTCGTCCTTGATCGCGACCGGAACCCCGAGCAGCGCGCCGCCCTCGCCGCGGGCCCGGCGCTCATCGGCGATGGCGGCCTCCTTGAGCGCCTCCTCTCGCCGGATGATCTTGTAGGCGCCGATGTGCGGCTCCGCAGCCTCGATCGCGTCGAGGGTCCCGCGAACGAGGTCGCTGGACGTGGTCTCGCCGCCCTCGAGGGCATCAAGCTGCTCGAGCACGGTCATGTGGGGACGGAAGGTCATGGGACGGCCCTGTCTTCTCTCGTTCGTTCGAACGAACAGTAGCAAGGGTGGCCGGGTGTCCATACTCACGCGACCTGGCTACCCGCGAGTAGCAAAGATTTGAAAAGATGCCGCCCATGAGCCTGAGCAACGAGCAGATCGCTGACACCCTGATCCTCCCGTACCTGAACCACGCCGCTCGGATGTTCGAGGTCGGCTACGCGTCGGCCGTCGACATCGACAACGGCATGCGCTTCGGCTGTGGCTACCCGAAGGGTCCGCTGACCGTCATCGACGAGATCGGCGCGGGCGTCGTCGTGGAGAAACTCGCCGCTCGCTTCGCCGCATCCGGCGACAACCTGCACAAGCCGGCGGCGATCCTGGAGAAGCTCGCCGCTGAGGGCTCGACCTTCGCCCAGCAGGGCGCGGCCGGCGGCGACGCCGCTCCGGAGTTCAAGCAGGAGATCAACACCGTCGGCATCGTCGGGACCGGGACGATGGCCACCGGCATGATCCAGGTCTTCGCGCAGGCCGGCTATGACGTCGTCTTCGTCGGTCGCGGCGAGGACAAGATCAGCGGCGTGATCGCCGCGATCACCAAGGGCCTCGACAAGCTCATCGAGCGCGGCAAGCTCGACGAGACCGCCAAGGGCGGCGTGCTCGACCGCCTCACCGGCTCCACCGAGCGTGAGGCGCTGGGCGGCGCCGACATCGTGATCGAGGCCATCGCCGAGGACCTCGCCATCAAGACCGACCTCTACAAGGACCTCGACCGGATTTGTAAGCCCGGTGCGATCCTCGCGACCACCACGTCGTCGATGCCGATCACCAAGCTGGGTGAGGTGACCTCGCGCCCCGAGGCCGTCATTGGCATGCACTTCTTCAACCCGGCCACCGTCATGAAGCTGGTCGAGGTCGTCACCACCGAGCAGACGAGCGCCGACGTCAACGAGACCGTGCTCGCCCTCTGCGCCAACATCGGCAAGGTCGCGGTCTCCTGCGGCGATCGCGCGGGCTTCATCGTGAACTGCCTGCTGTTCCCGTACCTCAACGACGCGGTGCTGTTGCTCGAGTCTGGCGAGGACATGGACGTCATCAACGAGGCGATCAAGGAGCAGGCCGGATTCCCGATGGGTCCGTTCGCACTGCTTGACGTCGTCGGCAACGACGTCTCGCTGGCGATCGAGGAGGAACTGTTCGCCGAGTTCGGCGAGCCCGGCTTCGCGCCCGCCGAGACCCTCAAGGCGAAGGTTGCCGCGGTCGAGCTCGGTCGCAATACCGGCAAGGGATTCCACGACAACGGCAACAGAGCGAGGTCAAGAGCAAGCTCGCTTGCCGTTTCATTCTTCGAAAGAAATACCGACGGGGCCCATGGGCCCTCAGTCCGAATTACGATCTTGAGCCTCAGGCGCTACCAGTTCGAGCTGGTGCCCAGGTAGACAAGGGGCTGGGTGGTGTAGCTCGTGCCGTTCCAGGTGCCGGGCTCGAGCGTGTAGTAGACGCCCTCGCACGACTGCCAGCTCGAGACCTTCACGGTCACCGTATAGGTAACGCTCGCGCCAGGTTTCAGGATCACGGTCTCATCAGTGACAGGTGAGGAGAGCACGTTCG
>JBQCDC010000260.1:0-3963 GCA_051961575.1 Marmoricola sp. | reverse complement strand
CTTCGCCGAGGTCGCGGTCGTCGTGGATGCGCTGGGTCGGCGTGCCAGCGACCTGCCCTATGGCACGTGCATCGCGGCGGGTCTGATTCCGCTGCTGCAACACGGCGGTCCTGACGACCTGATCGCCGCCGTCGTCGCCGGCGAGGCGTTGCTCGTTCCCGCGGTGGTCGACGGCCCATCCGGTGCGAAGGTCGACGTCACCATCCCGGACGTGGACGTGCCGCTGCACTTCTTGGTCCCGACTGACGCCCGCCTTGCGATCGTTCCTGCCGAGGAAGTCACGATCCGCGACACGCCCTCGTCGTCGGGCCAGCGGGTTGCCTCAGTCTCGTTCCAGAACCTGACTCCAACCCTCGGAGCAGCGGCCGCGAAGGCGATCCGAGAGCACTACGCGGCTGCTCAGGTCGCTCAGGCGTCTGGCCTGCTCGCCGGAGCACTCGACCTGACTGCCGGATACATCAAGGAGCGGGAGCAGTTCGGGCGACAGTTGGCTCAGTTCCAGGCGGTCGCACAACAGATCGCGGACGTCTTCATCGAGGCGCGCATGGTGTCGGTCCTCGCCGAGGAGGTCGTGCGCCGCATTGACGCCGGCGAGCCCGCCGACGATGACCTCGCGATCGCCGCGTGGGTCGTCACCGATCGCTTGCCTCGGGCTCTGCGCACCTGCCATCACCTGCACGGCGGTATGGGTGTCGACATCACCTATCCGCTGCCCGGCTACTCCGAGCGGATCACGGACATCGGCCGGACCTTGGGAGGCCTCAGCGCACTCGCCGCGGTCCCGGTGCGCGAGGGCGAGGGCAAGAACCTCGAGCTCTCCGCTGATCAGCGCGCCTTCAAGGACGAGGCTCGCGCCTACTTCGGTTCGCTCGTCTCCCACGAGGACCGCGTGGAGATGCTGACCGATCGCCACGGCGAGGCCTATCACCGCACCATCAAACGGATGGGCGCCGACGGCTGGATGGGTGTCGGCTGGCCGGTCGAGTACGGGGGTCAGGGTCGCGGTGGCATCGAGCAGCAGATCTTCGCCAACGAGGCCTCCTACGCCGACGTCCACCTGCCCAGCGTGACGCTGCAGACCGTCGGACCGACGCTTCAAGCCTTCGGCACCGAGAAGCAGAAGGACATGTTCCTCAAGGACATCCTGGCCGGGGACGTGCATTTCGCGATCGGCTACTCCGAGGCGGACGCGGGCACCGACCTGGCGTCACTGCGCTGCGCGGCTCGCAAGGATCCCGCGACGGGCGACTGGATCGTGAACGGTCAGAAGATGTGGACCACGGGCGGTCACGCCGCCGACTACATCTGGCTCGCCGTTCGCACGGACCCCGACGCCCCCAAGCACAAGGGCATCTCGGTGCTGATCGTCGACACGAAGGACCCCGGCTACAGCTGGACGCCGATCGTCACCCTCGACGGCTCGCACCACGTGAACGCGACGTACTACAACGACGTCCGTGTCCCCGCCGACATGCTCGTCGGGGAGGAGAACAACGGCTGGTCGCTGATCACCACCCAGCTCAACCACGAACGCGTCATGCTCGGGCCGGCGGGCCGCTTGGAGGGCCTCCGCGACATGGTGCTGGACTGGGCGACCGACAAGAAGACCGCGGACGGGACGCCCCTGCTGGAGGTTCCGGCCGTGCGGGACATCTTCGCTCGGTGCACTGTGGCGTTCCGGCTCAACGAGCTCCTCAACTGGCAGGTCGCCGGCGGTGGAGCCTCCGGTGCCGCGGCGGTCGCCGACGCCTCGTCGTCCAAGGTGTTCGCCTCGGCCGAGATCCAAGAGCTCGGACCGGAGATGACCGCGATCGTGGCTACCTACGGAGACGCCACCGAGGCGGATACGGCTTACCTCCTCGACTACCTGGACCGCACCGCTCGCCGGAACCTGGTGCTGACGTTCGGTGGAGGCGTCAACGAGGTGCAGCGCGAGCTCATCGCCATGTTCGGTCTGGGACTGCCGAAGGTGCCGCGATGACCGACGTTCTGGTGGACGACGCCACCCACGCGCAGGTGATGGCCGGCGCCGAGGAGTTGATCGCGCGCGGGGTCTGCAGCAAGCGCGATGCCCGCGATCCGGTGAACCAACCCGCCATCAACAGTTGGCTCGACGCGATGGGGGATACCAACCCCCGTTGGAAGAACGGCGAGGCCCCGCCTGCGATGGCCCAGGTCTGGACCATGTACGCGCTCGGCGAGGAGCGCGACCCGGACGACCCGCTGCACTCGATGATGGAGGTGATGACGGACCTCGGTTTCACCGGCGTCCTCGGCACCAACTGCGAGCAGACCTACGAGCGGACCATGCGTGTCGGCGAGCTTCCGCGGCGCGAGATCCGCCTCGAGTCCGTGGTCGGCCCGAAGCAGACCGGCATGGGTGTCGGCTACTTCGTCACCTCGCGCACCGAGTGGTTCGTCGGTGACGAGCTGGTGGCGAGCATGCTGTTCCGCGTCCTCAAGTACATCCCCAAGGAGCGGACCAAGCCCGACAAGTTCGTGCTGTACCCGACCCGGAACCGGGACAACGAGTACTTCTGGGAGGGCACAGCAGCGGGTGAGCTGCGTATCCAGAAGTGCAACGCATGCGGGGCATTGCGGCATCCGCCCGGTCCGTCCTGTCCGGAGTGCCACGCCTTCGATCGCGGCTATGTGGTGGCGTCCGGCGCTGGAACGGTGTTTTCGCACATCACTCACCATCACCCCAAGATTCCGGGGCACACGCTCCCGTTGCAGATCGCCCTGGTGGATCTCGACGAAGGCGTGCGTCTGATCGCCGGAGCAGCTGACCCGCTCGAGATCGGTGACCGAGTGCAGATCGACTTCCGCCGCATCGACGACGACCTGACCCTGCCGATCTGGAGGAAGGCATGAGTGCGCTTCCCGAGTGGTCCATCGAGATCACGCCGACCTTCGTGGTGTCGACCGCGATCTCGACGCGCGACTTCCAGGACGTGCACCACGACAAGGCTCGGGCGATCGAGCTCGGATCGAAGGACATCTTCGTGAACATCCTGACCAGCCAGGGTCTGGTGCAGCGCTACATCACCGACTCGCTCGGCCACGACATCGAGATCCGCTCGATCGACATCCGCCTCGGCGCACCCGCTCATCCGGGCGACACCCTCGCCTTCTCGGGGAACGTCGAGAGCGAGGCCGATGGGTTCACCACGATCAGGGTGCGTGGAGACGTCGCCGTCGGTGCGCACATCACCGGCACTGTGGTGGTGCGGCGATGAGCGGCCTGTCCGGACGAGCCGCCATCGTCGGCATCGGCGCCACCGAGTTCTCCAAGGAGTCCGGCCGGTCCGAGCTTCAGCTCAGCGTCGAGGCAACGCTCGCCGCCCTGGCCGATGCGGGACTTGCGCCGGCGGACATCGACGGCCTGGTCACTTTCACGATGGACAGCTCGTCGGAGATCGCCCTGGCACGCGAGCTCGGATGCGGTGACCTGCGGTTCTTCAGCCGGATCAACTACGGCGGCGGCGCCGCGTGCGGCACGGTGCAGCAGGCAGCGATGGCTGTCGCGACCGGTGTGGCCGACGTGGTCGTCTGCTACCGCGGCTTCAACGAGCGCTCGGGCCAGCGCTTCGGACAGACCTCGGTGTGGGCCAACGCGCAGGTCAACACCAACGGCCTCGACAACGCCTGGACCTACCCACACGGTCTGACGACGCCCGGCGCCACGGTCGCCATGCAGGCGCGGCGCTACATGCACGAGTACGGAGCGACGTCGGAGGACTTCGGTCGCGTTGCGGTGGCGGACCGACGGCACGCGGCCACCAACCCCCACGCGTTCTTCTACGGGAAGCCGATCACCCTCGAAGACCACCAGGCCTCGCGGATGATCGCCGATCCGCTCCACCTGCTCGACTGCTGTCAGGAGAGCGATGGAGCGGTGGCGCTCGTGGTCACGTCGGTGGAGCGCGCCCGTGATCTCGCGCAGACGCCGGCGGTGATCAC
>JBQCDC010000259.1:0-11891 GCA_051961575.1 Marmoricola sp. | reverse complement strand
TCGCCGAACGCCTTCTCCGACCCGTCGACGCCCTGCACCAGCTGAACGGCCTGGCCGTTCTTGATGTCGACGGCGGGCAGAAGCTCGAGGTATGCGCTCACCGGCAGGATTTTAACGAGCCATCTGCTCCAGTCGCGCAATCCGCTCAGCGGTGGGCGGATGGGTGGAGAACAGTCGGGAGACGTCCTGGCTGCGGAAGGGGTTGGCAATCATCATGTGGCTTGCGTTCTGCAGTTGCGGCGTCGGCGCCAATGGGCGCTGGGCGATGCCGGCCTCCAGCTTGCGGAGTGCCGACGCCAGCGCGAGCGGGTCACCGGTCAGCTTGCTGCCGTCCTCGTCGGCGTCGTACTCGCGGGTGCGGCTGATGGCCATCTGGATGAGGCTCGCCGCGATCGGGGCGAGCAGCGCCATCGCCAGCAGGGCGAGCGGGTTCTGACGTCGGTCATTGCCACCGCCGAACCACAGCATCATCTGCGCCACCGACGTGATCACACCGGCCATCGCGGCCGCCACGGAGGAGGTGAGGATGTCGCGGTTGTAGACGTGCATGAGCTCGTGCCCGAGCACGCCGCGCAGTTCGCGCTCGTCCAGGATGGCGAGGATTCCTTCGGTGCAGCACACCGCTGCATGCGAGGGGTTGCGGCCCGTCGCGAAGGCGTTCGGCGCCTCCGTCGGTGAGACGAACAGTGCGGGCATCGGCTGCCCGGCAGCGGTCGAGAGCTCACGGACGATGCGATACATGCCGGGCTGTTGCGCCTCCGTCACCGGATACGCGCTCATCGCGCGGATCGCGATCTTGTCGGAGTTCCAGTAGCCGTAGAACGTCGACCCCAGACCGATGAGAGCGAAGATCCAGATGAATCGGCCGCCGGCGACCAGTGACCCGACGCCGAGGAGCAGGGCCCAGATCACGCCGAACAGAAGGGCTGTCTTCAACCCGTTGAAATGGCGGTGCATACCTTGAATGTAGCCGTCGGGGTCTCGTGACGTTCGCTCCGCGAACTCCTCAACCTCCGCTACAGGTTCGAGACCCAGTTCCGCAGCAGCTGAGCGCCGGCGTCGCCCGACTTCTCGGGGTGGAACTGCGTGGCGGCCAGCGGACCGTTCTCCACAGCCGCGACAAATCGGTCGCCCCCGTGCTCGGCCCAGGTCACCAGAGGCGCACGGGTGCGGCCGTTCGTCTCCAACGTCCAGGCGCGGACGCCATAGGAATGGACGAAGTAGAACCGCTCTGCCTCCACCCCCGCGAACAGGGAGCTGCCCACAGGGACCTCGACGGTGTTCCAGCCCATATGCGGCACGACGGGGGCCTGCAGTCGCTCCACGACACCTGGCCATTCGTCGCAGCCCGCGGTCTCGACACCGTGCTCGACGCCGCGCTCGAACAGGATCTGCATCCCCACGCAGATGCCGAGCACGGGCCGGCCACCGGCGAGCCGTCGCCCGATGACTTCCGGGCCGCGGACCGCGCGAAGGCCGGCCATGCACGCGGCGTAGGCGCCGACGCCAGGAACAACGAGTCCGTCCGCCTCCTGCGCAGCAGTCCGGTCAGCGGTGAGGGTCACCGTGGCGCCCGCACGCTCAAGTGCGCGCACGGCGGAGCGGACGTTGCCCGACCCGTAGTCGAGAACGACAACGTTCGGGTCAGCCAACGAGGTTGCCCTTGGTGGAGGGCACGCCGGTCTCACGCGGGTCGAGCGCGATCGCGTCGCGCAGTGCGCGCGCGAACGCCTTGAACTGGGTCTCCACCAGGTGGTGCGGATCGCGACCGGCCAGCACGCGCACGTGCAGCGCGAGGTGTGCGTGGAAGGCGATGGTCTCGAAGACGTGTCGCGTCAGCGATCCGACGTAGCCGTCGGTGCCGATCTGGACGTAGATCTGGCCCTCGGGCTCGCCAGTGTGGACGCAGTAAGGGCGGCCGGAGATGTCGACGACCGCCTGAACGAGCGCCTCGTCCAGCGGAACCGTGGCGTCACCGAAACGGCGGGTTCCGCGCTTGTCGCCCAGGGCGGCGCGCAGCGCCTCCCCCAGCACGATCGCGGTGTCCTCGACGGTGTGGTGGGCGTCGATGTGGATGTCGCCGATGGTCTCCACGTGCAGGTCGATCAGCGAGTGCCGAGCGAACGAGCACAGCATGTGGTCGTAGAAGCCGACGCCGGTCGAGACCTGCGCCTTGCCCGATCCGTCCAGGTCGATCTCGACGAGGACCTTGGACTCCTTGGTCTCCCGCTCGATCCGCGCGGTGCGGTTGCTCATGCTGTGACCTTTCTCAGGGCCGCCTTGAAGGCAGCCATCTCATCCGGTGTTCCCACCGAGACCCGAAGCCAACCCTCAGGGCCGACCTCGCGAATCAGTACCCCATGATCCAGCAACCCCTGCCAGATTGCATGCCGGTTCTCGAAGCGACCGAACAGGACGAAGTTCGCATCCGAGTCGGCGACGTCGAATCCGGCCGCGCGGAGCCAGTCCACGAGCGCGTCGCGCTCGGCTCGCAGCGAGGCGACCGCGGCCAGCAATTCGTCCGCGTGCCGCAGCGACGCGAGCGCGGTGGCCTGCGTCGTCGAGGAGAGGTGATCAGGCAGCCGAACCACCCGGAGGGCATCGCAGATGCGCGCATCGGCGCCCAGGTAGCCGAGCCGCAGGCCAGCGGCTGCGAAGGCCTTGCTCATCGTGCGGGTGACCACGAGGTTCGGGTACTGCGCCAGGAGCTCCAGCGCGCTCGGCGTACCCGCGCGACGGAACTCGGCGTAGGCCTCGTCGATCACAAGGACGCCGTCGCCGACCAGGGCGGCCAGCTTGCCGATCACCTCGTGCGGCAGCGCCGTGCCCGTCGGGTTGTTCGGGCTCGGCAGCAGCACCACGCTCGGGCGGTGCTCGGCGATGAGGTCGGAGGCGTGGTCGAAGTCGAACGAGAAGTCCGCATTCCGGTGCCCCTGAACCCAGTCTGTGTGGGTGTCGCGCGCGTACTCGGGATACATCGAGTACGTCGGCGCGAAGCTCATCGCGGTCCTGCCGGGGCCTCCGAAGGCCTGCAGCAGGTGCAGCATCACCTCATTCGATCCGTTGGCCGCCCAGACCTGAGCACGCTCCAACCGCACTCCGGACTCGTCGGCCAGGTAGGCGGCCAAGGCATCGCGTAGCTGGTCGAAATCACGATCCGGGTAGCGGTTGAGGTCCACGCACGCTTCAGCCACGGTGGCCGCGATGTCGGCGATCACCGCTGCCGACGGCCCGTACGGGTTCTCGTTGGTGTTCAGCTGCACCGGGACATCGAGCTGGGGCGCGCCATAGGGCTCGACGCCGCGCAGCTCATCGCGCAGCGGAGGCGTCCAGGTCATGCGTCCGACCCGGGGTTTCGTGACGCGGCCTGCGGCCGCTCCTCAACCTCCGGACGACGCACCCGAACCGCAGCCGCGTGACCCGGCAGGTCCTCCGCCTCGGCGAGGTTGATCACGTGGTCCGCGACCTCGGCCAGAGCCTCAGCGCTGTAGTCGATCACGTGAACGGCCTTGAGGAACGAGCGCACCGAGAGACCCGAGGAGTGGCAGGCGCATCCTGCTGTGGGCAGCACGTGATTCGAGCCCGCGCAGTAGTCACCCAAGGAGACGGGCGCGAACGATCCGACGAAGATCGCGCCGGCGTTGCGGACCTTCGCGGCCACCTGCGCCGCATCGCGTGTCTGGATCTCCAGGTGCTCGGCCGCATAGGCGTTGACCACGTCGAGTCCCTGAGCGACGTCGTCGACCAGGACCACGGCGGACTGCTCGCCGGTGAGCGCCGTGCGGATCCGATCGACGTGCTTGGTCGCGGCGACCTGGGTCTCCAACTCCGCTTCGACCGCAACCGCGAGCGCCTCGGAGTCCGTCACCAGCACCGAAGCCGCCAGCGGGTCGTGCTCGGCCTGACTGATCAGATCGGCGGCGACGTAGGCCGGGTCGGCGGTGTCGTCGGCGAGGATCGCGATCTCGGTGGGACCGGCCTCCGAGTCGATGCCGACGATGCCCTTGAGCACGCGTTTGGCGGAGACCACGTAGATGTTGCCGGGGCCGGTGATCAGGTCGACGCGCTCGCAGACGCCAGGGATCCCATAGGCGAACATGGCGATCGCCGGAGCGCCGCCCGCGGCGTAGACCTCGTCGATGCCGAGCAACCCACAAGCGGCGAGGATCGTCGGGTGCGGCAAACCGCCGTGCTCGCGCTGCGGAGAACTGGTGAGAGCGATCGACCGGACGCCCGCGACCTGCGCCGGAACGACGTTCATCACCACGCTCGACACGAGCGGGGCCAAGCCACCCGGTACGTAGAGGCCGACGCGATCGACCGGGATCATCCGATGCGTGACGCGAGCACCTGCAGCGACATCGGTGACGACGTCGTGCTCGATCTCGGCCTCGCAGGTCATGCGCAGTCGCCTGATCGACTCCTCGAGCCCAGCGCGGACGTCGGGGTCCAGGTTGGCCACTGCCTCGGTGATCGCCGACGCCGGGACGCGGATGTCGGTCTGCTCGACCTGGTCGAACTTGGCCGAGTACTCCAGCACCGCCGCGAGCCCGCGGTCGCGGACGTCGTCACAGATCGGTCGAACCACCGCCGCGGCAGCATCCACATCGAACGCTGCGCGCGGAACGGCGGCTCGGTAGTCGACGACGCGGCCGCGCAGGTCGATTCGTCGCATCATGGGGGTGAGTTTAGTTGGGCTGAGGCATTACTTCGTCGTGAGTTTCACGTCGATCATGCCCGCGTCGCCATCGGTCCAGCTCGCCATGCCGAGCGCGGACAGACCAGCGGTGTTGTCGGCGATCTCCGACGCGTTCGGCATCCCCATCCGGTCGAGCAGGTTGATGATGGCCGTGCGCCAGGCCGAGTCGATCCGCAGGAAGAACACTCCCTGCGCCTTGCTCGCCTCGGGCACCGCTGCCGCGAAGGCCGGGTCAGAGCTCAACGCGCCTGCCGTCGTGATCGCATTCGCGTAGCTCTGATTGGTCGCCAGCACGAAGTCGTCACCCGACACCTTGGTGGCCATCCCCATCTGGGTGAGCGAGCCGCCGAGCTTCGCCTCGATCTTGGCGATGACCGCCCTGATCTTCGCCGGGTCACCCTTGATCTTCAGGCCGATCGGGAGCTGCAGCGGGTTCTGGACCGCGGTCAGGTCGGACGGAGCGTTCCCACCGATGCTGAGCACGAGTGCCCGGCCGAGGAGCGTGGTCAGGTCGCCAGGCAGGGTCAGCCCCGTGTAGCGCTTGATCATGGCCTTCGACTGAGCCTCGGTCATCGCAGGCCCACCCTTGGCACCGAACCCGGCGAGGAGGCCGTCGGTGAAGCTGTTCGCCGCATCCTTGGGCATGCCGAAGCCGGCGACGAAGGCGGTATCCGCGGGGAGCTTCGCGATCGCATCACCCAGGAGGCTCTGGTTGCCGGCGAGCGTCTTGGATCCCACCGCCACTCTCAGCTGGAGACCATCGCTGACCGCGCTGAACGAGCCGGCCAATCCCGAGAACTCACCCAGGGACTTCTGGAAGTCGGGAATCGTCGCGTTCACCTGTGAGGAGAGGAGCTTGGCCACCTCCGCAACGCCGGCCTTGGCGACGTAGAAAGTCACCATGCCGTCGCGATCGACCTTGGCCGTCCACCTCACGTAGCCCGCATCAGCGCTCAACGGATGCGCCTTGGCGGCGGCCACGATCGTGTCGAGGTGCGCCTTGCTATCGCTGGCGACGACGTAGCCATTCGTCACGGTGAAGACGAAGTCCTTCGACTTCCCACACGCCACCAACTTGTTCAGGGTGCTCGTGGCAGCGCCCGCGTTGCTGGTCTCCAGAGCGGCGACCGGCGAAGGCGTGGACGCGCCCGCGTCGACGGCACCGAGCGCGAAGTGGTTACCGAGCCAGGACGCGAAATCCTTGTCGTAGTTGACCGACGGGCACTGGGCGGACTTCAGGATCTGGTCGAGGATCCACTTGCGCGGGTCGTCCTTGGCGGTGATCGTCACCTTGCTCTTGAGCGCGGGGAACTTGTGGATGAAGTTGAAGAGGTTGACCTTCTCCGAGAGCGAGGGGTCGGTGTTGACCGTCGCCACCGCGAGCGTCGAAGCGGGCAGCACGGTCGCCGGCAGCGCCGAGGAGCTGTCGTCGCTCTTGATCACCTTGTCGTAGACGAGCCAACCGCCGCCTCCGAGGATCGCGAGGATGACCACGAGCACCACCGCGAGAACGCCGTTGCTGAGACCGGTCTTGGGAGCGGGCGCCGGCGCGGGCGTCGGGTTGGATTCGGTGTCTGACATGGGTCCCCCTGCGGTCGTCAGTAGAGCTTCAGCTCGTGGGCAGAGCGCTCAACATATCTGAATCGGCCCGGTCGTCCTCGAACTTGCTCGCAGGGAGGAAGAGGAGAACGAGCAGTGCACCGAACACAGCAGCGGCGGGCCATGCCATCAGGACGCCCGTCGCTTGGACCTTCAACTGAACGGGCGCGGTGGCTCCGATGGCCGCGTGCTTGAGCACCGATCCGGGATTCGAGGGGCCGAACCAGAAGCCGAACCGTTCCATCAACGCGGCGGCCAACAGGCTCATCAGTGGGATCAGCGCGACCGTGGTCACCGGGGTGCGCCGACGCCAATAGGCCAGCCCCGCCCCGAGAACCAGCGCGATCGGCACGCTGACGAAAAGGTAGACGGCGTCGATGTCGATGGTCTTGGTCGCCTCGATCGGGCCCATCACGACGTTGCCGCTGACGCGCTGCCAGCGAGGCAGGTCGACGAATGCCTGCCAGAGCAGGGCACCCAGCAGGCTGGCCACCACGAAGATGGCGCCGAAGAGCGCGGCCTCACGGCCACGTCGGCGAACCTCGTCCCGCACGTCGTCGGTCACTCCACACACCCCGGTCCCAAGAGTTGCTTCAGGTCAGCGATCAGCGCCGGTGTCGAGGTCACGCGCAGCCGGTCCGGGAGGCGCAACACCTTGGTGGACGACCGCGACCGCAACAACAGGCGCACTTCAGTAGTACCAGGGTGGCTGCGAAGCACCTCGCTGAGCTGCTCCACGACGGCCGGCGTGCACCGCGTCGACGGCAACGAGATCTGCACCGGCCCACCCTCAGCGGAACGTAGGTCCGGCGCGCTGACCTCGAGGCCGTGGAGCTCCAGCTGTTCCTTGCTCTTGGAGATCCGCCCCTTGATGCTGAGCACCGCGTCATCGCGCAGCAGGCCGGCGGCGAGCGTGTAGGCCTTGGGGAACATCAGCACGTCCACCGCGCCCTCGAGGTCCTCGATGGTGACCAGCGCCCACGGGTCTCCGCGCTTAGTCAGCTTGCGCTGGACCGCCGTCACCAGACCGGCGATGGTCACGGTGTCGCCATCCTTGCGGTCCTCGTCGGCGAGCAGCGCTCCGATCGTGGTGTCGGCGATCGTCGCCAGCAGGTTCTCCAGACCCAACAGTGGATGGTCGGAGACGTAGAGGCCGAGCATGTCGCGCTCGTGCGCCAGCAGCGTCTGCTTCTCCCACTCGGGCAGGTCCGGAATCGCGACTGCTACGTCCAGGGTCGGGCCCGCGTCGTCGAACCCGTCGAAGATCGAGAACTGATCCTCGTCGACCTTCTTCAGTCCGCTGTAGCGATCGACGGCCTCCTCGTGGATCGCGATGAGCGCGCGACGGTAGTGGTTCATCGAGTCGAAGGCCCCGGCGAGGATCAGCGACTCGATCAGGCGCTTGTTGCAGACGGTCGCCGGCACCTTGGCGAGGAAGTCGTTGAAGTCGGCGAAGCGCCCCTCGCTCGTGCGCGCGGCGATGATCTGCTCCACCACGTTGCTGCCGACGTTGCGGACCGCGGTCAAACCGAAACGGATGTCGTTGCCAACCGCCGTGAAGTTCGCCGAGGACTCGTTGACGTCCGGCGGGAGCACCTGGATCTTCATCCGACGGCACTCGTTGAGGTAGACCGCCATCTTGTCCTTGTCGTTCTTGACCGAGGTCAGGAGCGCGGCCATGTACTCCGTGGGGTAGTTGGCCTTGAGGTACGCGGTCCAGTACGTGATGACGCCATACGCGGCGGAGTGCGACTTGTTGAAGGCGTAGTCGGCGAAGGGAACGAGGATCGCCCAGAGAACCGAGACGGCGTCCTTCGGATAGCCGCGCTCGAGCATGCCGGACTCGAAGTCGGCGTACTGCTTGTCGAGCTCTTCCTTCTTCTTCTTGCCCATGGCGCGGCGCATGTTGTCTGCGGCGCCCAGCGAGAAGCCGGCGAGCACCTGGGCGATCGCCATCACCTGCTCCTGATACACGATCAGGCCGTAGGTCTCGCCGAGCACTTCCTCGAGCGCATCCGCCAGCGCCGGGTGGATGGGAACGATCGGCTCGCGCCCGTTCTTGCGGTGCGCGTACTTGTTGTGTGAGTCGGCACCCATCGGGCCCGGACGGTAGAGCGCGGACACCGCGGTGAT
Source organism: Marmoricola sp. (assembly GCA_051961575.1). GTDB lineage: Bacteria > Actinomycetota > Actinomycetes > Propionibacteriales > Nocardioidaceae > Marmoricola. The sequence goes on along the minus strand of JBQCDC010000259.1, from coordinate 3,460 downwards.
GTCGGCGAACTGGTCGGGCAGCATCGAGCGCAGCAGCGCCCGCATGCCACCACCATCGAGCTGGAAGACGCCGAGCGTGTCACCCCGGCCCATGAGCTCGTAGGTGGCGCGGTCGTCGAACGGAAGGTCCTCGAGGACGACCTTCTCGCCGCGGTTGACCTCGATGTTGGCGACCGCGTCCTCGAGCGTGTGCAGGTTGGACAGACCCAAGAAGTCCATCTTCACCAGGCCGAGTGCCTCGCACATGGGGTACTCGAACTGCGTGACGACGGCGCCGTCCTGCTTGGGGTCCATCAGCGGCACGATGTCGATGAGTGGCTCGCGCGCCATGATCACGCCGGCGGCGTGCACACCGGGCTGACGGATCTGACCCTCGAGGCCGGTCGCCACCTCGTAGATCCGCTGGACGTCGGGGTCCTGCTCGTACAGCTGGCGGAACTCGGCGCCCTCGTTGTAGCGCTTGTCCTCCGGGTTGAAGATGTCGGTGAGCTTGACGCCCTTGCCCATCACATCCGGCGGCAGGGCCTTGGTGATCCGGTCGCCGATGGCGAAGCCGTGGTCGAGGATGCGGGCCGCGTCCTTGATGGCCTGCTTGGCCTTGATGCGGCCGAAGGTGGCGATCTGCGCGACGCGGTCGGCGCCGTACTTCTCCGTGACGTACTGAATGACCTCGCCACGACGGTGGTCGTCGAAGTCGATGTCGAAGTCGGGCATCGAGGGCCGCTCGGGATTGAGGAAGCGCTCGAAGAAGAGGCCGTGCTCCAGAGGACACAGGTCGGTGATCCGCAGCGCATAGGCGGCGATCGAGCCCGCGCCGGAACCACGACCCGGACCGACGCGAATGCCGTTGTTCTTGGACCACTGGATGAAGTCGGCGACCACCAGGTAATAGCCGCAGTAGCCCTTCTGCGAGATGACGGCCAGTTCCATCTCGACGCGGTCCTTGACCTCCTGCGTCAACCGATCGCCTGGGTAGCGCGCCTCGATGCCGCGCCACACCTCCTTGCGGAACCAGGTCTCCTCGGTCTCCCCTGCGGGGATGTCCGCGCGAGCCATGTAGCCGCCGGTGGACTCGGTGAACTCGACCTCGCAGCGCTCGGCGATCTCCAAGGTGTTGTTGCAGGCGGCGATGAGGTCGTGGGAGGCCCAGAGCTCGCGCATCTCCTGAGCGGACTTGATGTAGTAGCCGGTGCCCTCGAACGCGAAGCGCTTGCCGCCTTGGGAGTACGGCGGCTCGGAGAGCCGGCTGCCCGAGTTGACGCAGAGCAGCGCCTCCTGGGCGCCGGCGTCCTCGGGGTTGTTGTAGTGCGAGTCGTTGGTGGCCAGCGGCTTGATGTTGAGATCGCGACCGAGCTTGAGCAGGTCATCGCGGACCCGCTTCTCGATGTCGATGCCGTGGTCCATCAACTCGAGGTAGACGTTGTCGCGGCCGTAGATGTCCTGCAGCTCGCCCGCCGCGCGCACCGCCTCATCCCACTGCCCCAACCGGAGACGGGTCTGGATGGCACCCGAGGGGCAACCGGTTGAGACGATGATCCCCTCGCTGTGGGCGACGAGGAGCTCCTTGTCCATGCGGGGCTTGTAGAAGTAGCCCTCCATGCTGGCTCGGGACGCGAGGCGGAACAGGTTGCGCATGCCCTCGGTGTTCTCCGCCCACATGGTCATGTGGGTGTAGGCACCACCACCGGAGACGTCGTCGCCGCCCTCCTCGGACTGGTCGCCCTTGCCCCACCGGATGCGCCGACGCTCCTGGCGCGGCGTCTCCGGGGTGACGTAGGCCTCGATGCCGATGATCGGCTTGACCCCGTACTTCTTGGCCTTGGAGTAGAAGTCGAAGGCACCGTGGAGGTTGCCGTGGTCGGTCATCGCGATGGCGGGCATGCCCAGGTCGGACGTGCGCTTGAACAGTCCGTCGAGCAGTGACGCCCCGTCGAGCATGGAGTATTCGGTGTGCACGTGCAGGTGCACGAACGAGTCACTGGATGCCGCCGACATAGGAGCCTCAGCCTATCCGCCGACGCCGACAGTCCCGGGTTCCCTCTCCGTGCCAAGACAGCCGAACGGCCATGGATGGGCTAGTCCTTCGGGACTAGTGACTCTGCCGGTTCAGTGACTACTGCGCAACGGCTGCGAAACATACGGTCGAAGACAACGGAAATTTCCCCCAAGGGAAGCCGTGGGGAGTCTGGGAGGGCCCACCACTATGTCTGCACGTCGTACTTTTGCGCGCGCTTTTGCACGTCTGGCGCTGTTCGCCACCCTGGCCGGCGCACTCGTCATCGGAGCCACCGAGTCCTCGTCGTCGGCCTTGACGCTGACCAACACCAAGCCGAATGGTCTCTACAACTGCAACCCGACGTCGACCGCCATCACGTCGGCCTGCATCACCGGTGCGCTGAGCGACTTCAACGCCGCCCGCCGGAAGGAGGGCCTCAAGGCGATGGTCCTTCCTTCGAACTTCGCCAGGCTGAGCGTTCCGAGCCAGTTGTTCACGCTGACCAACATCGAGCGCCGCGACCGTGGAATCCCGACGTTCCTGCTGCAGTCGTCGACGCTCAGCTCGATCGCGCTGTATGCGGCGAATCGCGCGATCGACCCGCTGTTCCCGTCGTGGGCGCGCGAGGGTGGCTCGAACTGGGCCAGCCCGAAGAACAGCCTCTGGGCCGACTTCGTGTGGATGTATGACGACGGCCTCGGGTCGGGCAACCTGGACTGCACCAGCAGCAACACGAGTGGATGCTGGGGACACCGCAAGAACATCCTTGGCAGCTACGGCGCTCCGCGGATCATGGGGTCCGCGCTCGGGTCGACCGGGGTCGCCACCATCATGCTGGGCCTGGACTCGCACGATCTCGTCACGCCGTACGCGCCCGGATCGCTCTGGGCACCCCAGATCTCGAACCGTCGCCTCGCATCAGGTTGGTCGACGCCGTCATACCGCGGTGCCCCGATCATCCGGTACTACGTCCGCCTCGACAGCCACGCCTGGGCGAGCACCGGTCTTCGACGCTCGTGGACCACGCCCACGCTGACGCGCGGCTATCACACCATCGGCGTGAGGTCGTACAACAAGTACGGCTACTCCCCGGTGAAGTCGGTTCGGGTCTACGTCCGCTAGGGCTGGGCGTCTTCCCAGGCGGTCAGACTCTCGCGGATGACGGCATCCATGATCGGGGCGACCCGATCAGCCTCCAACCCGGGAACGTGTTTGACCATCCGTTCGACGATGGCGCGCTCGCGATCCAGGTCGCGACCGGCATGACCGCCGGGCGCACCTGACGCCGCCTTCTGTCCTTGCACGGCTGCGGTGAGGGCGAAACGTCGCGCCAGCAGCTCGGCCAGGGTGGCATCGACCTCGTCGATCTGGTTGCGCAGGTAGGCCATGGGATCCTGCCCGGGCCAGGCCATCCTGATGTCCGGTTGCCGTTCGGTGTTGGCTGAACCGTCGGTGTGCTCGAGC
>JBQCDC010000258.1:0-6791 GCA_051961575.1 Marmoricola sp. | reverse complement strand
CGGGTGTCGCACGAGTCGTTCCACGACGGCGAGCTTCCGGTCAGTGCCTCGGCGCTGCCCTTCCGTAACCGGACGACGATCAAGGGGGAGGACGGATCGCCCACGCGGGTGAACTGCCCGACCCCGCGACCCCTCGCCCTCGACGAGATCCCGCGGGTGATCGAGGACTATCGGCGTGCGACGCGGATCGCGCGCGAGGCCGGCTTCGACTACGTCGAGATCCACGCCGCCCACGGCTACCTGCTCCACCAGTTCCAGAGCCCGACCAGCAACGAGCGCACCGATTCCTACGGCGGCTCGCTGGAGAATCGTGCCCGCCTGACGCTCGAGGTGCTGGACGCCGTCATCGACGTGTGGGACCGCGAGCACGTCGGCATCCGCTTCTCGCCGATCGGATCCTTCAACGGACTCGAAGACCCAGAGGGCGCCGAGATGGGTCTCTACCTCGCGGCCGAGTTCGCCCGCCGTGCTCCGGCGTTCATCCACTTGTCCGAGCCGGACTGGGCGGGTGGGCCGGCCATCACAGATGAGTATCGGGTGCAGTTGCGCGAGGCGTTCCCGGGCGTGCTGATCGGGGCCGGGGCCTACACGCCCGAGAAGGCTCAGCGCCTGCTCGATGCAGGGTGGATCGATGCCGCCGCGTTCGGTCGGTCGTTCATCGCGAACCCCGATCTGCCGCACCGGCTCGAGAACGGTCTCGAACTCAACGAGCCCGTTCTTGCGACCTTCTACGGCGGTGGCGCCGAGGGCTACACCGACTACCCCGCCTACGCGTAGACCTAGTTCTTCCGGCGCGCCTTCACGATGGTGACGTCGCCGAAGTCGTCGAGGCGATGTCCGTCCTCGCAGGCGACGGTCGCGTGGACCTTCGCCCCGCAGTCGGTGTGGGTGAGCGTCAGCGGCGGCTGCCCGCCGGGGGACAGGTACGCGCCGCCCCACTGATAGAGACCGACGACCGCCGGCGCCAGGTCCACACCCATCCGGGTGAGGCGGTACTCGTAGCGGGTGCGCTGACCGGGCTCGCGGTAGGGCACCTTCTCGAACAGCCCGGCTTCGGTCAGCTCGCGTAGGCGGGCTGATGCGACGGCCTCGGTGATCCCGACGCGATCGGCGAAGTCGTCGAACCGCGTGGTGCCGTAGAAGGCCTCGCGGATGATCAGCATCGCGGAGCGCGTGCCGATGATGTCGAGCGCCTTGCTGATCGGGCAGTGCTCGCCCGCCCGCCAGGCCGATCGGTCGGCGAGGCTCTCGTCGAAGGTTGCCGTGGTCTTGCTCACGTGGCCTAGTCTAACTTGTGTTGACCATAGTCAGAGGTTTAGCGTGCTGACTATGGAAAGCACTAGCCAGCGTCCGCACTTCGTCCTGGGCGTTCTGTCGCTCGCGGCCTTCATGGCCAGCCTCGACGTCTTCATCGTCAACGTGGCCTTCGACGCCATCGGGCACGACTTCCGCGGCACGAACATCACTCAACTCTCCTGGGTGCTCAACGCTTACGCGATCCTCTACGCGGCGTTCCTCGTGCCGGCCGGCCGCTTCGCCGATCGCTATGGCCGCAAGGGCGGCTTCCTGATCGGCCTCTCGCTCTTCACGATCGCGAGCGCCGCCTCGGGCCTGGCCGGTGGCATCTGGTGGCTGGTCGCCTTCCGCGCCCTTCAGGCGATCGGTGCCGCGCTGCTCACGCCCGCCAGCCTGGGTCTGGTGATCGCCGCCGCGCCGGCCGCGAAGCGCGAGCAGTGGGTGCGGATCTGGGCTGCCACCGGTGCTCTGGCCGCCGCCCTCGGTCCGGCCGTCGGTGGTGTGCTGGTCGAGGCGTCGTGGCGATGGGTCTTCTTCGTGAACATCCCGATCGGGATCGCCGCCGTTCTTGCCACCGTCGTCTGGGTGCCCTCCTCGCGCGATACGTCGATCACGCGCAACCCCGACGTGCTCGGCGCTGGACTGCTAGCGGTCTCGATCGGCTCCCTCGCCCTCGCGATCGTCGAGGGACCAAGCTGGGGCTGGCTCGCCACTCGCACGGACATCGCTTGGGCGGCAAGCGTTCTCGCCCTGCTCGGCTTCGTGGCGTCCTCGCGCCGTCACCCGGCTCCCGTCATCGCGCCGGCGCTGCTGAAGGTGAAGGCATTTGCAGCGTCGAACGCCACCTCGTTGCTCTTCTCGGTGCCGTTCGCGGGTTCGCTCCTGACGACGATCCTCTGGATGCAGCAGGTCTGGCACTACTCGGCCCTCGAGACCGGCTTCGGCGTGGCTCCCGGTCCGCTGATGGTCCCGATCTTCGCCGCGATCGCGCACCGGCTCAGCAGGCGTGTGCCGGTGGGCGTCATCGTGTCGATCGGGTGCCTGCTCTTCGCCGCGGGTGGCGTGATCATGCTCAGCTCGGTCGGCGTGACACCGAACTATGCGGGGGAGATCCTGCCCGGGTGGCTCGTGGGTGGAGCCGGCGTGGGCTTAGCGCTCCCCAACATCCTCTCCTCCGCGACGGCGGATCTTCCGGCTACGCAGGCGGCGACCGGCAGCGCGGTGGTGAACATGAGTCGGCAGATCGGGACCGTGCTCGGCGTGAGTCTGGTGGTCGCCGTGCTGGGATCGCCGTTGAGCTACGCAGCCGCCCACACCGTCTTCGTACGGGCATGGTGGTTGCTCGCCGCGGCCGGGGTTCTCGCAGCCGTGACGGCGATCCGCATGACTCCGGAAGGTGCGCCTCAGGAGGCGAGCACGCCCGCCGCGGGGACGCCCAGGCCGGTGCAGGCGTCCCAGCCGGGCGCCGCCTTGTAGGCACCGTTGCGACCTGAGGTGATGTCACGGAGGCCGGCGGGGGAGTGCGCCGCGGTGGCTCCGGCGTAGAGGCGCGTCTGGGCGAGTCCGACGGGCTTCCCCTGCAGTTGCACGACCCGCGCGATCAGACCGGCCCAGAGCGGAGCCACGGCGCTGGTGCCACCGATGACCGCCTGTTGCCCGTCGACTAGCACGTCGTAGCCGGTCTGAGGGTCGGCGACGGCCGCCACATCGGGAACGCCGCGTCCGGTCTTCTTGTGCTTCTCGGGGACACCGACGGCGGATTGCCATGAGGGCAGCGGGAAGACATCGCTGACGCCTCCGCCGGTCGCGCCTCGGTGGCCGCCGTCGTTCCAGACGACCTCGCTGGTCACCATCCCGCCGGATGCCTGCAGGCTGGTTCCACCGCAGGCGAGCGCATGCGGGCTCGACGCCGGGAAGTCCGCGTGTGCGCCGGGCTTCTGGTTGTCCCCGCTGCCGTTGTCGCCGGCCGCCACCGTGACCGTGATCCCCATCGCCACGGCATCCGCGATCGCGGTGTCCATGGCCGTACGCGCCTGCCCGGTCCACTGGTCCTCGCTCTGGCCCCAGCTGATGCTCATCGCGCACGGCGTCGGGGTCGCATGCGCGGCGGTCGCGATGGCGTCCACGAAACCGGCGTCCGTGTTGGGCGCGAAGTACACGTTGATCTTGGCCTTCGGCGCGATCGCGCCGAGCACCTCGATGTCGAGCAGCACCTCGCCGTCCGCGCCCTGGGGGTCCTTGCCCGGCACGTTCGTCGCGCCGTCGACGCCGACTGCGGCGACGTGGGGTGTGGCCAGGCCCAGGGAGGAGAAGTAGGTGTCGAGGTCGCTCTGCCCGAAGCCGCCACCGAGCTCGATGATCGCGGCAGTCTGCCCGCTTCCGTCCGCCTGAGGCATGCCGTAGATGTTCGCGAGCTCGAGCGGTGTGTAACTGATGCCGGGCTGCGCCTTCGCGCGGAAGGTCGATCGGACCTCCGCCTGCGGGCGGTCGTCGAGACCTAGGACGCCGACGACGATGTCGCCCAGGGGTTCGGGGACCGACAGGGTGCCGGACCGTGCGCGGGTGTGGCCGGACGACGGGTCTACCGCCTCCAGGCTGGTACCGAAGAAGGCGCTCATCGTCGCGCCGCCTCCTTCGATGCGGAGCCTGCCGGAGGGCAGGTGCTGCTCGAGCACCTTGATCCCGGCGGACTCGAGAGCCTGCGTCACCGCAGCCGCGTGCGCGGGATCGGCGCCGAATCGGGCTGCGAAATCGTCGGTCGATAGTGCGCCGTCCTCGGGCGCAGGACGTTCGAGTGGCCGCCTCAGGAGGAGGGTGGCCTGAACGAGCGTGTCGTCTCCGATCGTGCCGAGGGTTGCGCCGACGGACGTGCGGGTGCTTCCAGCAAGGATCTGTCGTGAGTCGCTCATGACTCCAGCGTCCTCCGTCCGCATCGGCCTGGGTAGACGTGATTTCACGGAGATTTCATAAAAAGTCAGTCTTGACTGTTTGTTGTTGTTGGGTCCACGATGGAGGCGTGACGACCGCCGCTTCGCCTCGCGTTCCGCAGGAGGAACGCACGCGCGCCATGCGGCATCGTCTCTTGGAGGCGACCGTCGACTGTCTCGTCGAATACGGCTGGAGTGGGACGTCGACCACGCTCGTTTCGGAGCGGGCCGGGGTGAGCCGCGGGGCGCAGCTCCACCACTTCCCGACCAAGCAGTCGCTGGTCTTCGCGGCTGTCGAGCACCTCACCGCAATGCGGGGAGCCGAGCTCGCAGAGGCGGCGAAGAAGCTCCCGGAGAGCAAGCACACGCCGCGCGCCGTGCTGGGCATGCTCGCCGATCACATGACCTCGCCGGTGTTCACCGCCGCCCTCGAGCTCTGGGTCGCGGCTCGAACGGACGACGAGCTGCGCGCCGAGGTCGTGCGCTTGGAGCAGCGCGTCGGGCGCGAGATGCACCGACTCACCGTCGAGCTCCTCGGGGCTGACGACACCAGGCCTGGAGAACGCGCGCTCATCCAGGCCACGCTCGACCTCATCCGCGGTCTGGGACTCGCCAACACCATCACTGACGACCGCCGCCGCCGAAACCAGATCCTCGACCGCTGGGCCGAGGTCCTCGAGCAGCAACTTCAGGAGACGACATGAACGACGTACTCGAGGCGGTCCTCGCCGACCTCGCTGCCGAGGGCGACCTGATCGAGTCGTGGGTGGCTCCGCTGACCGACGCCGAGTGGCGCCAGGCCACGCCTGCCGAAGGATGGGACATCGCGACGACGGTGGCGCACCTCGCCTGGACCGACGAGGTTGCTGTCCTCGCTGCGGGCTCGGTGACGCCCGAGGGCAAGGAATCGTGGGACGCAGTGGTGCTCGACGCCATCGGTGATCCCACGGGATTCGTCGACGCGATGGCGTTCGAGGGTGGTCGCGCCGCGTCGTCCGACCTGCTGCAGCGGTGGCGGGTTGCCCGTCCCGCACTGGGCGAGGCTCTCCGTGCGTTCCCCGACGGACAGAAGATGCCGTGGTTCGGCCCGCCGATGAGCCCGGCATCGATGGCGACGGCTCGACTGATGGAGTCGTGGGCCCACGGCGTGGACATCGCCGACGCGCTCGGAATCACGTTCGAGCCGACGGACCGGATCAAGAACGTCGCGCACCTGGGTGTGCGAACGCGCAACTTCGCCTTCGGGAACAACGGATTGGAGGCGCCGGCCGAGGAGTTCCGCGTGGAGCTCGCCGCACCTTCAGGCGCGTTGTGGACCTGGGGTCCCGAGGACGCCGCACAGTCGGTGAAGGGCTCGGCGATCGACTTCTGCCTGCTGGTCACGCAGCGGCGGCACCGCGCGGATCTGGATCTGGTGGCGGTCGGTGCTGACGCCGACCGTTGGCTCGATATTGCCCAGGCCTTCGCAGGTCCGTCGGGCGAGGGCCGCGCGCCGTCCTCGGAGGTTGAGGAGCGAACGAAGTGAGCATGTCGGAGGTTGAGGAGCCCGTAGGGCGTCACGAAACCACGAAACCCATCCGCGTCGGCAACTGCAGCGGCTTCTACGGCGACCGCCTCTCCGCCATGCGCGAGATGCTCGAAGGTGGCCAGCTCGACTACCTGACCGGCGACTACCTCGCCGAGCTCACGATGCTGATCCTGGGCAAGGACACCTTCAAGGACCCGAACCTCGGCTACGCGCGTACCTTCGTGCGCCAGGCCGAGGATTGCATGGGTCTCGCGCTCGAGCGCGGAGTCAAGATCGTCAGCAACGCAGGGGGACTGAACCCGCGGGGGCTCGCCGACAAGTTGCGTGAGGTGGCTGGCGGTCTGGGTCTCGACGTGGCGATCGCCCACGTGGAGGGAGACGACCTGCGGCCCAAGGTCGCCGAGTTGAACCTGGCGAACGAATACGGCAACCCGCTCACGGCCAACGCCTACCTCGGCGCCTTCGGCATCGCGTCGGCCCTCAAGGCCGGAGCAGACATGGTCGTCACTGGCCGCGTCACGGATGCCTCCGTCGTGGTCGGCCCCGCGATCGCAGCCTTCAACTGGAAGCCGAGCGACCACGACGAACTGGCGGCGGCCGTAGTCGCCGGCCACATCATCGAGTGCGGAACCCAAGCGACCGGCGGCAACTTCTCCGGCTTCCTCACCCTGCCCGACCGCAAGCGACCCCTCGGCTTCCCCCTCGCCGAGATCAGCGCCGACGGCGGAGTGGTGATCACCAAGCACGAGGACACCGGAGGCGCCGTCACGGTCGACACCGTCACCGCCCAGCTGGTCTACGAGATCCAAACCACCACCTACCTCAACCCCGACGTCTCCGTCGACCTCAGCTCGATCGAGTTGAAGCAGCAGACCGACGACCGCGTCGCCATCAGCGGCGTGCGCGGCAGCGAGCCTCCCGAGCTCCTCAAGGTCTCCCTCAACCACCTAGGCGGCTATCGCAACATCGCCGAGTTCGTCGTGACCGGCCTCGACGTCGACGAGAAGATCGCCTGGATCAAGCAGCAGATCGACGACGCC
>JBQCDC010000257.1:0-5430 GCA_051961575.1 Marmoricola sp. | reverse complement strand
AAAGCAAACCGCCGGCGTCGGATCCCGTAGTGGATTCCGGACGCCGGCGGCGTGGTCGCTAGATCGCTCGAGCGAGAGCAATGCGCGCCCGAGCGGCGGCCTTCTCTGCTCGGCGAGCTAGCCGTTTGGCTCGCAGCAACTGACGAACCCGTCGTTCCTGCGATGCCTCGTGCACTCGTGCGTGGATCACTTCCCGCACGATCTCCTCGTTGACGAGGGTGCTCATCTTCGTCTCCATTCAAGTGTGAAATCACGATGCGATCGCTCTATGCAGCGACCGGGTTCTTACGCGGACGTCCCCTGGGACGCTTCTGCGCGATCACGACGCCCTGCTGGAACAGCTGGCCGCCCCACACCCCCCACGGCTCGCGCCGATCCAGGGCGCCGGCAAGGCACTCGGCAACGACCGGGCAGGTCGTGCACAGCGCCTTCGCGACGTTGATCTCGCTGGGTGTCTCGGCGAAGAACAGCTCAGGGTCCTCGCGGTGGCACGGCAGAGCCGCACCTCCTTCGAGCATCGGCTGGCCTGCGCCGTTGAGCTCGAGAACGCTGGTGGTCATCGTCGCCTCCTGTTGGTTTTCGTCATTGGTCTTTGGTGGGCTCTTGAGTTGTGGTCCAGATCGGCCTCGAGAAACACGAAGGCCGCGGACCCTGTCGGGTTCCGCGGCCTGAATGTCGCCGATCTTGTGAGTCAACCTCAGGTGATCGGTCCATTCAGGGCGCGGACGGCGGCGTGACGTGCCGTTGCCGGCGCCGTGCGCTTGTTGCCGCCCTTGAAGGCGTCGAAGACGGGCATCTCGGACGTGAAGAGGGCAGCGCTGCGCCAGCGATATGCGGCGTTCTGGTTCGAATTGATAAGCACTGGGTTCACCTCTTCCTTTTGTCGAGAGCGGACCGGCGATGACCGGCGTAAGTTCTTAGACACCGTATGACGAATGACGCACATCCGGCAAATGATTTATTTCAAGAATTTTCCGAGAGCACTTCCAGGACCTCTGCGCCGTACCTCTCGAGCTTGCCGGGACCGACGCCCTTCACCCTGAGCAGGGCCTCCGAGCTGCCCGGCTTGATCTCCGCGATCGCCTCCAAGGTGGCGTCGCTGAACACCACGTATGCGGGCACGTTGTCGTCCTCGCTGCGCTGGCGGCGCCACGCCTTGAGGGCGTCGAACAGCTCCGGCTCGTACGGGATCGGGCAGTCCACGCAGTACCCGCGATTGCGCTCGGCGGCGGTGGCCAGCGGACGCCGACAGATCCGGCACACGGCCACACTGCGCGACTTGCGGCGCTCGGGTGAGCGACCACCTCTGGGCTGGTCGGTGATCGACGCCGGCCGCAGGCCATCGAGGAAGCGCGACGGCCGACGTCGGCTCTGTCCACCCGGATTGCGCGCCAGTGCCCAGGACACCTGGAGGTGCGTCCGAGCACGGGTGACGGCCACGTAGAGCAGGCGTCGCTCCTCCTCCACCGTGGCCGGGGTCTCGGCATAGGTGATCGGCATCGAGCCCTCCTGGATGCCGCAGCAGAACACCGCCTCCCACTCCAGGCCCTTGGCGGTGTGCATGGTCGCGAGGGTGACGCCCTCGGCCAGCGGCGCGTGCTGCTCGTTGGCACGACGATCCATCTCGGCCACGAAACCCGCCAACGTCGGAGGCTCCTGGCCGGGCTCGACCTCGGCCTCTGCGAACGCCTCGGCCTGGGCCACCAGCGCGGAGAGCGACTCCCAGCGGTCACGCACCTTTCCACGCGACGTGGGCGCGACCGGGTTCCAGCCCATGCCCATCATCACCGCGCGGACGTGGTCGCCCAGCTCCGAGCCGCGGACTGGCTCGCCGCGCGCCTCCACCCGCAGCAGGGACAGGGCTTGGCGCACCTCGGCGCGCTCGAAGAACCGTGCCGCTCCGCGCAACACGTAGGGGATGCCCGCCTCGGTCAGGGCGTCCTCGAACGCCTCAGACTGAGCGTTGATGCGGAACAGGACGGCCATGTCGCTGAGGGCGACGCCGCGCTGGTTCAGGATCTTGATGCGGGCCGCGACCGCCGCGGCCTCGGCAGGCTCATCGGGCGCCTCGAACCACTCGACCGCCGCCCCCGACTTGCGCTGCGCCTGCAGGCGCACGCTCTTGGCCGCCTGCGGACCGATGACGTCGTTGGCCACCCGGATGACCTCGGGGGTGGAGCGATAGTTCCGCACCAGCTCGACCGTGGTGGCCTGCGGGAACCAGGTCTTGAAGTTCAGGAGGTATTGCGAGCTGGCGCCGGCGAACGAGTAGATGGTCTGGGAGGGGTCACCGACCACGCACAGCTCGTCGCGACCACCCAGCCACAGGTCCAGCAGCGTGTGCTGCACCGGACTGACGTCCTGGAACTCGTCGACCACGAACCAGCGGTACTGCTGGCGCACCTGCGCGGCCACCCGCGCATCGTCGGCGATGAGGGCGGCGGCGCACAGCAGCACGTCCTCCATGTCCATCCGACCCTGGGACCGCTTGAGCTCCTCGTAGCCCTCGTACACCTCGGCGACGGTGGCGGGGTCGAGCGCGGACACCTCACGACCCTGGGCGGTCGCCTCCTTGACGTAGCCGGCCGGGTCCACGTTGCTCACCTTCGCCCACTCGACCTCCGAGGCCAGGTCGCGCAGCATGGCCTGGTCGGCGTTGACCTGCACGCGACGCGCGGCGCCCGCCAACAGGGGAATCTTCGAGTCGGTAAGGGTGGGCGGCTCGCTGCCGTACACCTTGGGCCAGAACCAGCGCACCTGACGCAGTGCCGCCGAGTGGAACGTACGGGCCTGCACGCCGCCCGCGCCGAGCGCGCGCAGCCGACCGCGCATCTCCCCCGCGGCGCGGGTGGTGAACGTGACCGCCAGTACCTGGTCAGGCTGGTAGACGCCGGTCTGGACGCCGTGCGCGATGCGGTGCGTGATGGCGCGGGTCTTGCCTGTGCCGGCACCGGCCAGCACCCGCACCGGACCCTTCAACGCCTCCGCGACAGCCCGCTGCTCAGGATCGAGCGAACCGAGCAGGTCACGCGTGGTGGCGGAGGAAGGGGGCACGGCGACGAGCCTAGACGGGCCTGCCGACAGCCCTCCGAGTTATCAACAGCGTTCGCATCGCAAACATCTGTATCTATAGTAGATAACTACAGATAGACTTCCGCCATGACAGCCAACCGGTCCGTAGTCCGGGCCCTTCGCACCGAGGAACTCGCCGCGCTCGCCGAGCGCTTCGCCGAGGACGTCCGGGCTGGCTGTTACGAGATCCAGGCCGACGCGTCCCAGCGCTGGCACGTCCGGATCCATCAGGACGAGCTAGTCGACGTGTGGTTGATCAGCTGGACCGAGAGCCAGCGCACCGAGCTCCACGACCACGGAGATTCCCGCGGCGTCTTCACCGTTGTCGAGGGAACGCTCACCGAAGCGGTCTGGGATGGCTCTGCCCTCACCGAACACGCCGTCGAATCAGGGGAGACAGTCAGCTTCGAGTCGGCGTACGTTCATGACGTGTACAACGAGGCGAGCGAGGTGGCGGTGAGTGTGCACGCTTACTCACCGCCCCTCTCGCGCATGAGTTACTACGACGTCCAGGACGGTGACCTGATGGCTCTGGCAACTACATGGACCGACGACCCGGAGACGCCCGCGCCCACATACGCGTCGGTCGACGAACTGCTCGCATCGGCGCGCGACGGTCTCCCCCGACTGACACCGGTCGACGCCAAGGCCGCGATCGACGAGGGTGCGCTGCTGGTCGACATTCGTCCCGAGTGGCAGCGCCGCCGCGACGGCGAGGTCCCCGGTTCGGTGATCGTCGAGCGCAACCATCTCGAGTGGCGCCTGCACCCCGCCTCCGAGGCCCGCATCGAGCAGGCGGTGGCCGGCCAGCGTTGGGTGGTCATCTGCGCCGAGGGCTACACGTCGTCGCTCGCAGCCGCCTCGTTGAACTCGCTGGGCGTTCCCGCCGCCGACGTCATCGGCGGTATCGCAGCCTGGGCCGAGGCCGGGCTTCCCGTGGTGGCGGGCGCCACCGCTGTGGAACACGTCGTCCAGCGATCGGCCTGACTGCGTGGGCATCGAGTACCGCGGCGTCTCCAAGACGTTCGCGGACGGCACCACGGCCGTCGATGGGTTCTCGCTGACGCTCGAGTCGCGCAGCACCACCGTCTTCGTCGGGTCGTCGGGCTGCGGCAAGACAACCCTGCTGCGCATGGTCAACCGCATGGTCGAGCCCTCTTCTGGGCAGATCCTCATCGACGACGTCGACGTCGAGACCCGCAAGCCCGTCGAGCTGCGGCGCAGCATCGGGTACGTGATGCAGCATGCGGGGCTGCTGCCGCATCGCAAGGTCATCGACAACGTGGCGACGCCCCTGCGCCTGGCCGGTGTTGCGCGAGCCGATGCGCGCCGCCGGGCCCACGAGGCTCTGGAGAAGGTGGGCCTCGACGCGGCGCTGGCGATGCGCTACCCGGCCCAGCTGTCCGGCGGTCAGCAGCAACGGGTCGGTGTCGCCCGGGGGCTGGTGGCCGATCCCAACGTCCTGCTGATGGACGAGCCCTTCGGGGCTGTCGACCCGATCGTGCGCGCGGAGCTGCAGCAGGAGCTTCTCCGACTCCAGCGCGAACTCGGCAAGACCATCGTCTTCGTCACCCACGACGTCGACGAGGCCTTCCTGCTCGGCGATCAGGTCGTCATCCTCCAGAAGGGGGCACACGTCGCGCAGGTGGGCAGTCCCGCCGAGATCCTCGCCGCACCGGCGAGTGACTTCGTCAGCAAGTTCGTGGGCGCCGACGCTGGCAAGCGCACCCTGCACGTCCAGCAGATCGACGGTCGCCAGATCGTCGTCGACGCCGATGGCCGACCGGCGGGTGTGCTGGCGTGACCTGGTTCGAGCAGAACCATGCCTACATCTGGCAGCTCACGGTTCAACACTTCTGGCTGAGCATCATCCCGATCGTGCTCGGCTTCGTGATCGCCGTTCCGCTCGGGTGGATCGCTAGTCGATTCCGCCGGCCGAGGACGCTGATCCTCTCGCTCGGGAGCCTGGTCTACACGATCCCGTCACTGCCCTTGCTGATCGTGCTCCCGAGCGTGTTGGGCACGAGCTTCCTCGACCCGATCAACGTGATCATCGCGCTCACGGCCTATGCCGCTGCGCTCCTGGTCCACACCGCTGCCGACGCTTTCACGCAGGTCCCCAGCGCCGTGATCGAGTCAGCGTCGGCCTCGGGATACTCGCGATGGCAACAGGCCTTCGCCGTCGAGCTTCCGCTCGCCGGCCCTGTCCTCCTCGCGGGCGTCCGCGTTGTGTCGGTGTCGACCGTCAGCATTGCGACCATCGGACCTCTGATCGGAGTCAGCAACCTTGGCGCGCTGTTCACGGACGGCTTCCAACGCGGCTTCACCACGGAGATCGTGATCGGCGTGATCGCGGTG
>JBQCDC010000256.1:0-27028 GCA_051961575.1 Marmoricola sp. | reverse complement strand
GTCCCTCGAGGATCGACCGGAACCCACCGCGCACGAGTGCCTGGTCGTCGACGATGAGCACGCTGATCATGACGGACCGGCCGGTGCCGAGCCGGAGGGTTCCGCCGGCAGCGTCAGGTGCACCCGAAAGCCTCCGGCGGGATCGGACCCGGCGACCAGTTTGCCGCCATACAGCGATGCCCGTTCCGCCATGCCGATCAGCCCATGGCCCTTTCGCCGCCGGGCGAGCGCGGTGCCGTCATCGGAGATCTCAACTTCGACCTTGGTGGCCAGATACCGGATCACGATGCACGATCGAGCACCAGGTCCGGCGTGCTTGAGCGTGTTCGTCAATGCCTCCTGCGCCACCCGATACACGGTCAGATCGACGCCGGGAGCGAGCGGCCGCCGCTCGCCCTCGGTGGTGAGCTCGACGGGCAGCC
Organism: Marmoricola sp.; assembly: GCA_051961575.1. GTDB lineage: Bacteria > Actinomycetota > Actinomycetes > Propionibacteriales > Nocardioidaceae > Marmoricola. The sequence goes on along the minus strand of JBQCDC010000256.1, from coordinate 26,606 downwards.
CCAGGGCACGCATCTCGGCGACGAGGTCTGGAAGCTGGTCGGTCCCGGGCTGGGGCGTCAGGCCGACGCTGTCCGCGCCAGGTTCAGGAATCCGCAGCAACCCGAGCATGCGACGGAGCTCAGCGACGGCCTGGCGGCCAGTCTCCTGTACTGCGCGCAGGGGTTCCCGGGCGCGTTCAGGCGCTCGGTCGAGCAGGTCCTCGGAGGCCCCTGCCTGCACCACCATGACGCTCACGGAGTGAGCCACGATGTCGTGCAGCTCGCGAGCGATGCGCGCGCGCTCATCGCGCACGGCGGCCGCGATCTCGGCTGCTCGCTCCGACTCGAGCTGTGAAGCGTGCGCGGCGAGGTCGCTGTGTCGCTGCTGGCGATACCGAAGCGCCGTTCCGGTGACGAACGCCAACGTGATGGGGGCGAGCGAGAACGGCACGTTCCCCGCCGTATGCACCGAGGGCACGCGTAGCAGGAGGATCGCCAACACCGCCAGTGCCACGACAACGCCGACCATCCGGCCGACTCGGGAGGGGCACCAGCGAGCCAGCGCGTAGACCGCGACGACCAACGGGACGAAGTGCCCCCAGAGCGTGACAGTGTGCAGCGAGAAGATCTCTGGTATGGCCAGGGTGCCGGCCACGACGCACAGCGTTGTGAGGGGCCAGGTCCGACACCAGGCAAGGGCCAAGGTGGCCGTCGCGACGATCACCGCGGCCGAGAAGTTCGACCCGTAGTGCGTCGAGTTGTCGAGATTGAAGTGCAGGTCCACCTGGGCGAAGGCCGCCAGGGCAACGGCGAGTAGCGCGCCTTGAACACGCGGCGAATCGCTGTGAACTACCCCCACGAGAACCGACCCTAGGCACCTCCGGCGGCGCGCGCATCATCCTGCAGCATGACGTCCTCCAGGTGGACCACTGCCGCTAAGTCGATCCTCTCGGACGACGACGTCCGAATCGCCCGGGCCTGAACCTGGTGATTGCCGCCGTACTGGCGGTGCAAACATCCAGAAGGGAACCTCATCGATGCACCCCACCTCAACGCGCCTTGCGGCTTGGGCGCTCATCGTCGGCAGCGTCATCGCCACCGCTGGTTACGTGTCGGCCTTCGTCGCCAACGGCGGCGGCGACGCGCGCGTCGCCGGGTCGTCCTGGACGGCTCTCTACACGGTTGCTCTGCTCGGCAACGTGATCGTGATCCTCGGTCTACCCACCCTGCTCGCCGCACAGGGTGGCCGGATGCCAACCCTGACTCGGATCGGCTACGCCGGCGTGCTCGTTCCGCTCGTCGTCCTCAACGTCGGCGAAGGCTCGATCGAGGGGTTCGTCAAGCCCTACTTCGCCAAGCATGGCGGTCTGTTGAAGGATGACCTTCCCGGGCTCATGGCCTACGAGCTGCCGGCGCTGCTCATCCTGCTCGTCGGTATGGTCTGCCTCGCGATCGCCGTCCTCCGCGCTCACGTGTTGCCGCGCTGGATCGGAGTCGCCTTCCTCGTGATCCCGTTCCTGGGCGCGGGTGGGCTCTCCGGAGCTGTGAGCCTTCTGCCCGACTATCTGTTGTTCGCGACCCTTTCGGCGATCGCGGTGCACGTTCTGCGCACGGCCCCAGACCTCGCGAGCCCCGCGGATGTTCCGGCGGTCGAGAGCCTGGCAGTCGCGAAGCCCTAGGGATGGGGATGGCTGGCTGCGCCCTAGAGCAGAGCGAATCCGATCCCCGCGCTCACCACGGCCATCCCGCCCAGCACCATCGGCATCCTCACTGACTCCGCTCGCTGCAGGTGCACGACCACGGCTCCGAGCATCACCGTGGCCAGTCCGATCGCGGCGAGCGGAGTCAGGCCGGGGGCGACGCCGGTCGCCTTGGGAAGGATCAGCCCAGCGACGCCCAGCAGCTCGACCGTGCCGATGGATCGCACCATGGCGGGGGAGGTCTCCTCGACCCACTTCATGCCCATCTGGATCAGTGAGCTCATCGGGCGGGTGAGTTTGCTGAGCCCCGCGATGCCGAAGACGCAGGCCAGCAGGATGTTGATGATCCACAGGACGACAGTCATGTCGAGCTCCCTCTCTCGGTCGACGCCCTGATGCTGCCAGAGCGACCTGAGGGGTTGCTGGACCTCACCCGCACCATGAGTTTTCTGGTTTCTCAGACAGCCCACAGATTGCGACTTAACCTGAGTGAGCCAGGCGAGTGGGAGATTCGAGGCCGTCTGGCGAGGGCTGAGCTGTGTGGATTAGAGAGAGGGCAGCGCGCCACCGTCGCGAAGAGGGAGCGGTGGCGATCGCGCTCGCCCTGATCATCTGCTTCATCGTCGTGCCGCTGGGCGGCCTGGCGGTGGACATCGGAATGCAGCGTGTCGCGCGCGGCGACATGCAGACGGTCGCGGACCTTGCCGCGACCGATATGGCGCGTGTGCTGGGGACAGGCACCACACCGACCGCCGCGATGGCCAGCGCGAGTGCGGCTCGCAACGTCGGGGTCGTGGGCGCCACGCCGACGATGGGTGTCTACCTCGGCTACATCGCCCCGGGCGCGCCCTTCGCGTCGTCGCAGTCACGCGGCTGCTCCGGATCGCCGTATGACAGCTACTTCCAGTCACCCAATGGCCAGACCGCCAACGCGGTCCTCGTGACCGCGAGCACCAAGGTGTCGTTCGTCATCGATGCCGGGTCGGGTGGGGCCTGTCGCTCGGCGATCGCACAACCGAGCGCCAGCTCAGCGTGCTTCGGTCTCGGCTCGTACGCGGCCGTGGTCAACAGCGGCGACTCCTCGGTGCTTGACCCGCTCAACAGCATCTTCGGACTCAAGCTGTCCCTGTTGAGCTACCAGAACATCGCGGGCGCTCACCTGACGCTCGCCCAGCTGGCCGCCGACAGCCACTTCGGCACCGCTACCCAGTTGCTGACCGGCTCGATCAAGGTCAACGACCTGGTGTTGGCGATGATCAACGTCCTCCAGGCGCAGAACCCGAGCGGGAACGCCGCGGCGATCTCCGCCCTCAACAACGTGCTCACGATCACGGCGGCGCTGCCGTCGATCACGCTCTCGAACCTCCTGCACGTCTCGCCGACGGATACCGCCGCCATGGCGACCAGTTTCAGCGTCCTTGATCTCCTCGCTGGCTCAGTGCTGCTCGCGGACGGCAAGCACGCGGTGGACATCCCCAACGTGTGGGCGAACGTCGCGGGCACGGGGGAGACCTCGGACGCACAGCTCTACGTCCAGCAAGGCGCCTCGCACGCGTGCGGTGCGCCCAACGACCCGGTATACGGTGCGGCGGACAACTCACAGCTCAACGGCTACGTGGCCTTCGACAAGATGAACTCGCCGAGCATCAATATCGGCGTCGCCAACATGAAGACCGGCATCGGCACCGGCAGGTTCTCCGTGGCCATCGCCCAGGCGCACGGCCAGTTGATCGCACCACCACCGGTGGTGTGCGGCAACGGCACGACCGCGAATCCGTCCAAGTTCTCGGTGCAGGTCACCACCACGCTCTCGAGCCTGCAGCTCCAGACCCAGCTGCCCGTCAGCGGCAGCGTCACGATCCTGGGTCTCGGGGTGGTCAACCTCAACCTGGTCGTGGACGTCAACGTCGGGACCACCCGTCCGAGCGGGAGCTCGATCGCCAACGTGTCCGTCCCGCCCAACGACACCACGCCGGTGTCAACCGGAAGCAGCATCGTGCTGGACCCGACGACGGCGACCGTGACGATCGACCCATCCTCGGCCGCGACGGTCCTGGGAGCCCCGATCTCGCTGGGGAACTCGCTCCTCGCGTCGACCCTGACCGCGATCATCAACGGCGTTCAGTCGACCTTCGTGCAGAAGACCGTGAATCCCTTGGCGAGCAACCTCAATACGCTGGTCTCGGGGCCGATCTCCAAGTTGTTGGGCATCGACATCGGTGGTGCCGACGTCTACGGCCTTCAGACGACGTGCACCAGGCCGAGGCTGGTGGGCTGAGCGGATCTCCCGCACGGGCGGAGGCGCAGCGCCGATACGATCGACCCTGCACATCGCACGCTCACCGAGGAGAAGTCTGTGTCTGACCTTGCCGTCAACGTCATCGCCGCTGGAAGCAGTACTCCGCGCACGGTGACGACGGGCACGAAGGCATGGGAGCTCTTCGTCGACGAGCCCGACGTGATCGCTGCTCGGGTTGGGGGCGCACTCAAGGACCTCGCCTACGAGCTGCACGAGGGCGACACCATCGAAGGCGTCGCCATCGACAGCAGCGACGGCCGCGACATCTTGCGTCACTCCACCGCGCACGTCATGGCCCAGGCCGTGCAGCAGCTGTGGCCCGAGGCGAAACTCGGCATCGGACCGCCGGTGGAGAACGGCTTCTACTACGACTTCGACGTACCGACGCCGTTCGTCCCGGAGGATCTCGACCGCATCGAGAGCGCGATGCGCAAGATCATCAAGGCCAACCAGCGATTCTCGCGACGCGTCACCTCCGACGACGAGGCGCGCTCCGAGCTGGAGTTCGAGCCGTACAAGCTCGAGCTCATCGGTCTCAAGGGCTCGGCAGCAGATGCGGCTGAGGGCGCGAGCGCCGAGGTCGGTGCCGGCGAGCTCACGATCTACGACAATCTCGACCGCAACGGTGGCATCGTCTGGAAGGACCTGTGTCGCGGTCCGCACATCCCGACGACCAAGCGGATCCCCGCGTTCAAGCTCATGCGGACCGCCGCGGCCTACTGGCGCGGAGACGAGAAGAACAAGCAGCTGCAGCGCATCTACGGCACTGCTTGGGAGAGCAAGGAGGCGCTCGACGAGCACCTCCACCACCTCGAAGAGGCCGAGCGCCGCGATCACCGCAAGCTCGGCAAGGAGCTCGACCTCTTCAGCTTCCCCGACGAGCTCGGTTCGGGTCTCGCCGTGTTCCACCCCAAGGGCGGCGTGATCAAGCGCGTCATGGAGGACTACGTCCGCCAGCGCCACATCGAAGAGGGCTTCTCCTACGTAGGAACGCCGCACATCTCCAAGGACGGGCTGTTCCACACCTCGGGTCACCTGCCCTACTACGCCGACACGATGTTCCCGCCGATGGAGCTCGAGGGCGCGAAGTACCAGCTCAAGGCGATGAGCTGCCCCATGCACAACCTGATCTTCAGCAGCCGTGGCCGCTCCTACCGCGAGCTGCCGCTGCGGTTCTTCGAGTTCGGCACGGTCTACCGCTACGAGAAGTCGGGCGTCGTGCATGGTCTGACCCGCGTGCGGGGCCTGACCCAGGACGACTCGCACTCGTATTGCACACCCGAGCAGGCGCCGGCCGAGATCAAGCACCTGTTGAACTTCGTGCTCGGCGTCCTCAAGGACTTCGGCCTCGAGGACTTCTACCTCGAGCTCTCGACCCGCGACGCCGACAACGCCAAGTTCATCGGCTCCGACGAGCAGTGGGAGACGGCCACGGCGATTCTCGAGCAGGTGGCGAAGGAGTCCGGGCTGGAGCTGGTGCCGGACCCCGGCGGCGCTGCCTTCTACGGGCCCAAGATCTCCGTCCAGGCCAAGGACGCGATCGGGCGAACCTGGCAGATGTCGACCATCCAGTACGACTTCAACCAGCCCGCTCGCTTCGAGCTCGAGTACACCTCCTCCGATGGCAGCAAGCAGCAGCCGGTGATGATCCACTCGGCGAAGTTCGGGTCGATCGAGCGGTTCTTCGGAGTGCTCGTCGAGCACTACGCGGGCGCGTTCCCGCCGTGGCTCGCACCCATCCAGGTCCAGGGCATCCCGATCGCGGAGCGACACCTGGACTACCTGTACGACATCGCGAAGCAGATGCGCGCGCAGGGCATCCGGGTGGAGATCGACGACACCGACGACCGCATGCAGAAGAAGATCCGTAACGCGCAGCTGCAGAAGGTGCCGTTCATGGTGATCGCCGGCGACGACGACATCGCCGCCGGTGCGGTCTCGTTCCGCTACCGCGACGGCCGCCAGGACAACGGTGTCCCGATCGCTGAGGCCATCGAGCGGATCGTCGCCGCGGTGGAGGCTCGCGAGCAGGTCTGAGCGGAGATTGAGGAGCGCCGCAGGCGCGTCGCGAAATCCGTTACCGGAAGTTACAGGAAATGCTTCCATGTGACACGGTGTCGCGCTAACTTGGAGTTGTTGGTTCATCCACGACTTCCGAGGTGAGCACCATGACCGTTCAGTCTCTGTCGCGCCGCGCGAAGCGCAATGCCTACGAGGACCGCCTGCACACGCTCTCGGTCGCGTCGGTGGAACAGCACTTCGACGCCTTCAAGGACATCGCCTGGGACGACCCCGACTACGCGATCAGCCTGGACGACCCACGCTGGGTGCTTCCGGCGGTCGACCCGGTGGGGCGCACCTCCTGGTACCAGTCGCTTCCGCTCGAGGAGCAGATCCGCGTCGGTCTCTACCGTCAGGCCAACGTCGTCAAGGTCGGACTGCAGTTCGAGCAGATCCTGATCGGCGGCCTCATGAACTATGCGTTCCGACTGCCCAACGGCACGGCCGAGTTCCGCTATTCGACGCACGAGGCGACCGAGGAGACCCACCACACGCAGATGTTCCAGGAGTTCGTGAACCGCTCGGGGATGGACGTTCCGGGTGGCTCGCGATTCTTCCGTGCGATCGGGCCGATCCTCCCGCTGGCCGCCCGCATTGTCCCGCTGGCCTTCTTCATCGGCGTGCTTGCTGGTGAGGAGCCGATCGACCACGTGCAGAAGTCGATGCTGCGGGCGGATGGCGTCGAGCACCCGCTGCTCCAGCGCATCATGCAGATCCACATCGCCGAGGAGGCGCGACACATCGGCTTCGCGCACGAGTACGTGAGCCAGCACGCGCCGAAGTTGAACTGGCTCGACCGACACCTGATCGCGCTCGCGACCCCGGTGATCATGCGCTGGTTGTGCGACGAGATCCTCAAGCCCTCGAAGAAGGCGCGCCGCGACATGGGCATGCCCGACGAGGTCTTCCAGGAGCTCTTCTGGGATGCGCCCGAGAGCCGTGTGATGCTGCGCGACCTGTTCGGCGACGTGCGGATGCTGATGGAGTCCGCCGGTCTGATGACCTTCACGTCGCGTCGCGTCTGGCGGGCGCTCAAGATCGACGGCAAGGCCTCCCGCTATCGCAGCGAACCCGCTCCCAAGGCCGCCTGAGCGCCGGAGGTTGAGGAGCGGCGCAGCCGCGTCACGAAACCCCCGATAGCCTCGGCCGTATGACCGCCGGGGCACCTGACGCACTGCAACGCCTGTGGACGCCGTATCGCATGGCGTACATCGCAGGCGAGCGTGCCGACGACCGCCACGTACCCACGGGCTGCCCGTTCTGCGCCATGCGTGAGCACCGCGACGGCGACCTGGTGATCCATCGTGGTCATTCGGTCTTCGCCGTGCTCAACCTGCACCCGTACAACCCCGGTCACCTGATGGTGCTGCCGTATCGCCACATCGGTGAGCTCGAGGAACTCACAGCCGATGAGGCCGCGGAGCTGCACGGGGTGACCACGAAGGCGGTCGTGGTCCTGAAGTCGGTGAGCGCTCCGGACGCCTTCAACATCGGGCTCAACCTCGGTTCGGCGGCGGGCGGCTCGCTCTCCGCCCACCTCCACCAGCACGTGGTGCCTCGCTGGACGGGCGACGCCAACTTCATCACCGTCATCGGGAGCACGAAGATGCTGCCGCAGCTGCTCGACGACACGGCGAGCCTGCTGGTCGAGGCGTGGGAGCAGCAGGCGTGAGCGTGACGCGCGAGCCCACGGACATTCGTGACGACGCGGGGCTGGCGGCCGACCTGGTCACCGAGGCCGGGCGCCTGGCTGCGGACATGCGGCGTGAGGGGCTGCGGGCGCAGCACAAGAAGTCGATCAGCGACGTGGTGACGGCGGCCGATCGTGCCGCTGAGGCTCTGATCGCCGACCACCTCGCCGCCTGGCGTCCCGACGATGGCGTGCTGGGGGAGGAGGGCGCCTTTCGCGAGGGCACGTCCGGTCGTCGGTGGATCATCGATCCGGTCGACGGCACCTACAACTTCGTGCAGGGGTTGACGTGGTGGTGCTCAGCAGTAGCGCTGGTCGACGGCGATGAGCTGCTGTTCGGCGCGGTGTACCACCCTCAGGAGGACGCCCTGTACGTGGGCGGCCCGAACCTCAGCAGCACGCGCAACGGCGCACGGATCCTTCCGTTGGCGGACCGCCCTCTGGCCGAAGTGTGCGCGGCGACGTATCTGAACCCCGCTCGCATCGATTCGGACGTGGCCGCTGCCTTCGGACGTGCGGCGAGCGGCGCCGCAGCCCTGCGGATGCTGGGTTCCGGAACGATGGACGCGATGGCCATTGCTCAGGGTCAGCTCGGCGTCTACTTCCAGCATTCCGTGCCCGAGTGGGACTGGCTGCCGGGCCTTGCGGTCATCGAGGGCGTGGGTGGCATCGGTCGGCAGGTCGAGGCGGGCGGTGTGACCTGGTCGGTCGCAGGTTCGCCGCGAGCGGTCGACGAGGTCTGCATCCGTCTCGAGGACCGTTAGCCTTCTACCCACCATGCTTGAGAGATTCCGCCAGTTCTGGACCAGCGTCTGGGCACCCCTGGGCAACCTGTTCATCAAGTGGGGCGTCAGCCCCAACACCGTGACGATCGTCGGCACGCTCGGCGTCTGCACGGGTGCGCTGGTGTTCTTCCCGACGGGTCACCTCCTGGTCGGTGTCCTGTTCATCACGGCGTTCGTGTTCAGCGACATGATCGACGGATACATGGCCCGCACGACGGGCAACGTGTCGACCTACGGGAACTTCCTGGACTCGACGCTGGATCGGATCGGCGACGCCGCGATCTTCGGTGGCTTGGCGATGTACTACGTCGGCCCCGGCGACAACCATTGGATCGCCGCATTGGCGGTCTACTGCCTCAGCATGGGCTCGGTGACGTCCTATGCGCGGGCGAAGGCGGAGTCCCTCGGCATGCAGGCGAAGGTCGGAATCGCAGAACGCAGCGACCGGCTGGTCTTCACGCTGGTCACCACGGGTGTCGCCGCCCTGATCCACCAACTGGGCGCACCTCACTGGATTCTCTGGGCGACCCCGATCGTGCTCGGGCTCCTGGCGATCGCAAGCAGCATCACGGTGATCCAGCGGATCTTCGTCGTGCATGAGCAGGCGACCGCCAAGGACGCGGCTCGCGATGCCGCGGCCCAGGTCCAGCCCTGATATATCTCGTTCAAAAGCACTCGCGCTGAGCCGTAGGCTTAGACCCATGGCATCTGAAACCACTACCCCCGCAGAATCCGTAGGCACCTCGCGCGTCAAGCGCGGCATGGCAGAAATGCTCAAGGGTGGCGTCATCATGGACGTCGTCACACCCGAGCAGGCCAAGATCGCCGAGGACGCGGGCGCAGTAGCGGTGATGGCGCTGGAGCGCGTTCCGGCCGACATCCGTGCGCAGGGTGGCGTCTCGCGGATGAGCGACCCGGACATGATCGACGGCATCATCGAGACCGTCTCGATCCCGGTGATGGCCAAGGCCCGGATCGGTCACTTCGCCGAGGCCCAGATCCTGCAGAGCCTCGGTGTCGACTACATCGACGAGTCCGAGGTGCTCACCCCGGCCGACTACGCCAACCACATCGACAAGTGGAACTTCACCGTTCCCTTCGTCTGTGGCGCGACGAACCTGGGCGAGGCGCTGCGACGCATCACCGAGGGTGCGGCGATGATCCGGTCCAAGGGCGAGGCCGGTACCGGCGACGTCTCCAACGCGGTCACCCACATGCGCACGATCCGTCAGCAGATCCGCCAGCTCACCGTGCTCTCCGACGACGAGCTCTACGTCGCGGCCAAGGAGCTCCAGGCTCCGTTCGAGCTGGTCAAGGAGGTCTCCGCGGCCGGCAAGCTCCCCGTCGTGCTCTTCACCGCCGGCGGCATCGCCACCCCGGCCGACGCCGCGATGATGATGCAGCTCGGCGCCGAGGGCGTCTTCGTCGGCTCGGGCATCTTCAAGTCCGGCAACCCCGCACAGCGTGCCGAGGCCATCGTCAAGGCCACCACGTTCTTCGACGACCCCGACGTGGTCGCCAAGGTCTCGCGCGGACTCGGCGAGGCCATGGTCGGCATCAACGTCGACGAGATCCCGCAGCCCCACCGGTTGGCCGAGCGCGGCTGGTGAGGTTCCGCCGCGCCGATCGACAGCACCTCCACGAGGAGCAGACGCGTGCCTGGTTGCGTGGCGTGGTGCGCTCCGGCCTGTTCGAGGACGAACGGGTCGAGCGCGAGCTGCGTGAGGTGATCGGCGCGGACCTGCCTCATCTCGATCCCGAGATCGCGCCGGTCTGGATCGCTCGCGAGCGGGCTGACTGGTCGACTGACGCCGCGACGTGGCCCGCGGTCACCGACTACGACCGGGTGCACGCGGTCTTCGAGCGGCTCGAGGGTGACGGCCTCCCGGTCCTGGTCGGGTGCGAGGACCACTGGGCCGCGACCGCGAGGCTCGCCGAGCTGCCCCCGAGCGCAGACGGCCTGGTCTGGTTCACGCCGATGGACGTGTGGCACGCCGTCGACGAGCCGATGCTCGAGGTCAACGTCTGGGATCGCGCGGGCGTGAACCAAGGTAAGGGGGCGCCGCTCGTATCCCGGTGCATCGCAGCCTGCGCGGCCGAAGGGCTGGAGGCGCACTTCGACGAGGGGCGTCTCGAGGTTGCCGCACGCTGGCAGCGACGTCCCGACTGACTCGGGCGTGAGGGGGGTCACACGAATCCGCGACAACGTGTCACAGATAACCTGTACATGTGACACCGGGTAACAGTATTCTTTCGGCATGGCCGACACCATTGCGCCCCTGACCAGCGAGACCGCTCAGCTCGAAGCAGCCTTCGCCGCGCCCGCCAAGGGCCAGGCCCGCCTGAGCGAGGCGGAGTACCACGACATGCTGCTGCGCCTCTCCGAGGGCTCGGTCCACCAGCACTTCGAGCCGTTCGTCGACATCGCCTGGGACGACGCCGAGTACGCGGTGACTCCCAACGACCGCCGCTGGATCCTCCCGGAGAGCGACATCTTCGGTAAGAGCGCCTGGTACAAGGGCCTACCCGAGGCCCAGCAGATCGCCATCGGCATGTGGCGCTGCGCCAACGTCGCCAAGGTCGGCATGCAGTTCGAGAACCTGCTGATCCGTGGCGTCATGGAGTACCTCATGAAGCTGCCCAACGGATCGCCCGAGTTCCGCTACTGCACGCACGAGGTCACCGAAGAGACGCACCACACCCAGATGTTCCAGGAGTTCGTGAACCGGGTGGGCGTCGATGTCCCCGGCGGTCCCTGGTACTTCAAGATGCTGTCGCCGTGGCTGTCGCTCGCCGGTCGCTGGCTGCCGGAGATCTTCTTCCTCGGCATCCTCGCGGGCGAGGAGCCCATCGACCATCTGCAGAAGTCGATGCTGCGCGAGGGCGCGGACATCCACCCGCTGATGACGCGCGTGATGCAGATCCACGTTGCCGAGGAGGCGCGTCACATCTCCTTCGCCCACGAGTGGCTGCGCCAGCACGTGCCGTCGCTGTCCAAGTCGCGCAAGGCCGCGCTCTCGCTGGCGTTCCCCGTTGTCATGCGGGTGCTCTGCGACGTGATCATGCGACCGGACAAGTCCATGACCAAGGACGTGGGCGTGCCGAAGAAGATCCTCGACGAGCTTTTCTGGGACAGCCCGGAGGGTCGCGAGACGCTGCGCAACATGTTCGCCGACGTGCGAATGCTCGCCGAGCAGCTCGAGCTGATGAACCCGGCCTCGCGTCGCCTGTGGAAGCTCATGAAGATCGACGGTCGCGCTTCGCGCTACCGCAGTGAGCCTTACGCGGCATAAGTTCACGTATGCCTTACGTCGTCACGCAGTCCTGCTGCAGCGACGCCTCGTGCGTCCTCGCCTGCCCGGTGAACTGCATCCACCCGGCGCCGGGGGAGCCTGGCTTCGCCGAGTCGGAGATGGTCTACATCGACGCGGACACCTGCGTGGACTGTGGTGCCTGCACGACCGCCTGCCCGGTCGATGCGATCAAGCCGCACACGCAGCTGACCGAAGGCGAGCTGCCGTTCATCGCGCTGGCCTCCTCGTACTACCAGGAGTTCCCGCACGCCGATCGCACGCCATTGGCCTTGGTCCCCATGGTCGACCGCCCGCGCCGTGACGAGGAGATTCGCGTAGCCATCGTCGGCGCCGGTCCGGCCGGCATGTATGCCGCGGACGAGCTGCTGAAGTACCCCGACGTCGTCGTCGACGTGATCGACAGGCTGCCGACGCCCTACGGCCTCGTCCGCGCCGGCGTCGCGCCTGATCACCAGCGGACCAAGAAGGCTGCGCGGCTCTTCGGGATGATCGAGCGCGAGCCCGGCTTCGGCTACCTCCTGAACCTCCGTGTCGGCGAACACGTCACCCATGACGACCTCGTGGCGCACTATCACGGCGTCATCTACGCCTCCGGAGCCGCGAGTGACCGCTCGATGGGCATCGACGGTGAGGATCTCGTCGGAAGCTGGTCGGCGACCGCGGTGGTGGGCTGGTACAACGGCCACCCCGACTATCGCGACCTCGAGGTCGATCTCAGCTCGGAGCGCGTGGTGATCGTGGGCAACGGCAACGTCGCCTTCGATGTGGCCCGGATCCTGACGGCCGATGCCGAGCGGTTGGCGGCGACCGACATCGCCGATCACGCCCTGGCCGCGCTGCGGGCTAGCGCCGTTCGCGAGGTCCTGGTCCTCGGTCGTCGTGGGGTCGACGCGGCTGCCTTCACCCTGCCCGAGTTGATCGGGCTGATGTCCCTGCCCGACGTCGATCTCATCGTCGAGGGCGACCTGAGCGGCGACGGCGAGGTGCAGTCGCTGCTTCGCGAGGTCGCCACGCGGCCGACCGACCCCGCCCGCCGTCGGATCGTGCTGCGGTTCAACACCGCGCCCGTGCAGGTTCTGGGAGAGTCGCGCGTGAGCGGCATCGAGGTCGCGCGGACGGTGGTGACCGACGGGGGCGTCGTGCTCACCGATGATCGGGAGAAGATCGAGACCGGCTCCGTGCTGCGCAGCGTCGGCTACCAGGCGGTTCCGGTTCCCGACCTGCCCTTCGACGAGGAGACCTCGACCGTTCCGCACACCGGCGGTCGGGTCACGCCGGGCACGTATGTCACCGGCTGGATCAAGCGCGGTCCGCGAGGCTTCATCGGGACCAACAAGTCCGATTCGGAGGAGACGGTCCAGAGTCTTCTCGACGATCTCGGCGCCGGGAGGCTCGCGTCACCGTCGGGGACTCGTGAGGACTTCCAGCGTCTCGCTCGCTCGCGCCAGCCCGACCTCATCGACTCGCGCGGTTGGGCAGCGATCGACGCTCACGAACGCGCAGCAGGCGGTGATGCCCGTCCCCGCCGCAAGTTCACCTCGACCGAGGAGATGGTGGCGGTGGCGAAACCTGCGCAGGTCGAGCGGGCCGGCGTGAACGGTGCTCGGCGAAGGAGATGGAATCTTCTAGGCTGAGGCGATGACCGAGGACGCAGCCGCCAAGAAGCAGCGACCCGACGGACGACAGGTCCGCTGGGACGCGCACAAGGCGTCGCGTCGAGAGGTCATCATCGAGGCCGCGCTGGCCGCCTCGGAGGAGGCAGGCGCCGGGGTCGTCGTTCCGTTGCAGGACATCGCGGAGCGGGCCGGCGTGGTGCGCACCGTCGTCTACCGACACTTCCACGACCGGGCTGAGCTCGATCACGCCATGCAGCAGCGCGCGCTGGAGATGCTGCGGGACGCGGTCACGGATTCGCTCCTGCTCGAGGGCACGATCGCCGAGATCATCGATCGCGTCGTCATGTCCTACGTGCAGTGGGCCGCCGCGCATCCTGAGTTGCACCGCATCGCCACGGAGGAGCGTGTGGGCGGCATGCGCGACATGGAGATGACGATCGCGGACATCGCCGACCGCCTCGAGGCGCTCCTCAACCTGGCGATCGCGCTGCTGAGCGTCGATCTCACGACCGAGGACGCCCAGGCGATGGACCCCCTCGTGTTCGGACTCGTGGGTCAGGCGTTCGGCACGGTTCGTCGTTGGCTGCGCCAGCCTGAGCGACAGCCCGATGCGATCGCCCTCGGGAAATTCATCGCGCGGAGCGTCTGGTTCCAGATCGACGGTCACGCCCGCGACCGCGGCATCGAGCTCGATCCGAACGTAGACGTGGCCGAGCTCTTCAACCTCACCGACATGTTCGACGCCCTCATCGAATCGGACGGCAACACGCCCGCCGCCGACTAGAGCGAGCGGTCACTCTCACGCCCGATCGGTGGTCGAGTGCGACGCGGAGCGTCGTGCACCGAGACCGTAGACTCGCCCCTTGTGTCTGCTCCCGTGATCGGCGTCCTCGCGCTCCAAGGTGATGTCCGTGAACACGGTGCGGCACTGGTCCGCTGCGGCGCCGAGGTTCGGACGGTACGGCGGCCCGCCGAGCTCGACGGCCTCGATGGCATCGTGCTGCCCGGCGGCGAGTCGACCACGATGTCCAAGCTCGCCGTGGCGTTCGAGATCTTCGAGCCACTGCGGGACCGGTTGCGTGCTGGCCTCCCGGCCCTCGGAACCTGCGCGGGCATGATCATGCTGGCCGACCGGATCCTCGACCCACGCAGCGGGCAGCAGACCTTCGGCGGACTCGACATCACCGTGCGTCGCAATGCGTTCGGCCGCCAGATAGACAGCTTCGAGTCGGACCTTGATCTTGCCGGAGACTCCACGCCGGACCATCCGTTCCATGCGGTGTTCATTCGCGCGCCTTGGGTGGAGGAGGCGGGTGAGAAGGTCGAGGTTCTCGCTCGCGTTCGCTCCGGTCCGGCCGCCGGTAGAATCGTCGCCGTTCAACAAGGGCCGCTGATGGCGACGTCCTTCCATCCGGAAGTCACCGACGACGACCGCATCCATCGCATGTTCCTGGCTGCGTTGTGATTCGGCTGCTCTGGGGTTGAACCTGGTCTAGTCCGCGCTGCGGATCTGCAATACGTACGAGAGGGGAGTCGCCATGTCCGGCCATTCCAAGTGGGCGACCACGAAGCACAAGAAGGCCGTCATCGACGCCAAGCGCGGCAAGATGTTCGCCAAGCTCATCAAGAACATCGAGGTTGCGGCG
The DNA here is from genome assembly GCA_051961575.1 of Marmoricola sp. Classification (GTDB taxonomy): domain Bacteria; phylum Actinomycetota; class Actinomycetes; order Propionibacteriales; family Nocardioidaceae; genus Marmoricola. The sequence continues at coordinate 11,516 of JBQCDC010000256.1, read as the reverse complement.
CGCATGGGTGGGGGAGACCCGACCGGAAACCCGACCCTCTACGCCGCCATTCAGAAGGCGAAGAAGTCCTCGGTCCCCAACGACAACATCGACCGTGCGGTCAAGCGTGGATCCGGCGCGGAAGCGGGCGGTGCTGATTACTCGACGATCATGTACGAGGGCTACGGCCCCAACGGCGTCGCGATGCTGATCGAGTGTCTGACCGACAACAAGAACCGTGCCGCGATGGAGGTCCGCACGGCGATGACCCGCAACGGCGGCTCGCTGGCCGACCCGGGCTCGGTCGCCTACCTGTTCCACCGCAAGGGTGTCGTGATCGTCGCTGCTGACCAGGACGGCAAGACGATCACGGAGGACGACGTGCTGGAGGCGGCCCTCGACGCGGGCGCCGAAGAGGTCAACGATCTCGATGGCAGCTTCGAGGTGGTCAGCGACCCGAGTGACCTGATCGCGGTCCGCACCGCCCTGCAGGACGCCGGCCTCGACTACGACTCGGCGGAGGCGTCGTTCGTCCCCTCGATGCAGATCGAGCTCGATGAGTCCGGGGCGAGCAAGGTCCTCAAGTTGGTCGACATTCTCGAAGACCTCGACGACGTCCAGAACGTCTTCGCCAACTTCGACATCTCCGACGAGGTCATGGCGGCACTCGACGCCGAGTAGCACGAGTTGAATAGCCCGCGCTTTCTGGGATGGGACGCCTACGACGACTCTGTCGTCGATATCGACGTGGGTGATCGACAGGTGACCCTGGCCCGTGAAGGGGTGCTCGCGGGTGGCCCGTTGGCCACGCCCTTGCACGTGATCACGGCGTACAACCCGGGTGGCGCTGCACCGGACGGCGAGAACGCCACGGCGCAACGCGCTCTGGAAGACACGCTCTCGGAGCGCGGTGTGAGCTACTACCTCGCTATCGGGCGCAGTCGGGATCACTCGTGGCGAGAGCCGAGCGTGGCGGCCGCCGGCCTGTCGGATGAAGAGGCGATCGCGATCGGACGCGCGTTTCGACAGGACGCGATCTTCCTATGGGACGGCGAGTCGTTGCGTGTGATCGCGTGCCGCGACCGCGACAACTGACGGCTCGCGCGTGAGAACTGACGGCTCGCGCGGAAAATGTGACGGCTCGGCGGTTCGCCGCGACTCCCACCCACCTCGTATGCGAACATCTGTTCGGAAGGTGTCCGGTTCGAGCGCAAGGGGCGACATGCGGGTATTGGGAGTGGACCCGGGCCTGACGCGGTGTGGCGTGGGCGTGATCGAGGGGTCGTTGGGTCGCCCGATCAGCTTGGTCGCAGTCGATGTCATCAAGACGCCCGCGGCCATGCCGCTGGGCGAGCGCCTGGTTCACATCGAGAAGGGCATCGAGCACTGGCTCGAGGTCGCCCAACCCGACGTCGTGGCGGTCGAGAGGGTCTTCAGCCAGCACAACGTCCGCACTGTCATGGGCACGGCTCAGGCGAGCGGTATCGCTCTGCTGGCGGCGACGCGTCGGGGGATCCCGGTCGCCACTCACACGCCGAGCGAGGTCAAGGCAGCGGTGACAGGCAACGGCCGCGCCGAGAAGGCGCAGGTCGGCACGATGGTCGCCCGGCTGCTGCGCCTGCAGGAGATTCCGAAACCCGCGGACGCGGCCGACGCACTGGCCCTGGCCATCTGCCACCTCTGGCGTGGCGGCGCACAGGAGCGGATCGCCGAAGCGCAACGACTGGCAGGAGCAGCACGATGATCGCCTCCGTACGAGGTCGGGTGCTCGAGGTCGGCCTCAACAGCGTCGTGGTCGAGGTGGGCGGGGTCGGCCTGGACCTGCGCTGCACCCCCGAGACTCTCTCGACCCTGCGCAAGGGCCACGAGGTCGCGATGCCCACGAGCCTGGTGGTGCGCGAGGACTCACTGACGCTCTTCGGATTCGCGGACAGCGACGAGAAGGAGCTGTTCGAACTGCTCCAGACGGCAAGCGGCGTGGGCGCCAAGACCGCGCTCACCATGCTCGCGTGCCTCAGTCCCGACGTGCTGCGCACCTCGATCGCCACCGAGGACGTCAAGATGCTGACCCGGGTTCCGGGGATCGGTCAGAAGGGCGCGCAGCGCATCATCCTGGAGCTCAAGGACCGCATCGGAGTCGCCGCAGCGGCGGTGGCGCCGGCCAAGGCGAGCCCGACCTGGGAACACCAGGTGCACACCGGTCTCGTCGGACTGGGTTGGTCGGTCCGCGAGGCGGATGGCGCGGTCGCCGCCGTTCGTGACGAGGCGACAGATCCGGTCGACGTCGGTGCCTTGCTGCGCGCCGCATTGCGGACCTTGGGCAAGCGCTGATGGACACTCCCTACGAGCCCGATACCGCTTACGAGGCGGCCGAAGGCGCCTATCTCGCCACGCGCATCACCGCCGGCGACGCTGCCGCTGACGAGGGAGCGATCGAGGCGGCGCTGAGGCCGAAGTTCCTCGCCGAGGTCGTGGGCCAGGAGCGTGTGCGCGAGCAGTTGGGCCTCGTGCTCGACGCGGCGCGCGCTCGCGGCCGGGTGCCCGACCACGTGCTGCTCTCGGGGCCGCCCGGACTGGGCAAGACGACGTTGGCCATGATCATCGCCAACGAGCTGTCGTCGCCCCTGCGCGTGACGAGCGGTCCGGCGATCACCCATGCCGGTGACCTCGCCGCGATCCTCTCGGGTCTCAACGAGGGCGACGTACTCTTCGTCGACGAGATCCACCGCATGTCGCGGCCCGCCGAGGAGATGCTCTACCTGGCGATGGAGGACTTCCGCGTCGACGTCGTGATCGGCAAGGGACCGGGCGCCGCGGCGATCCCGTTGGAGATCCCACCGTTCACGTTGGTCGGGGCCACCACGCGTGCTGGGCTCTTGCCCGGGCCGCTGCGCGACCGCTTCGGGTTCACCGCCCACCTCGAGTTCTACGAGGCCGACGAGCTGGACCTGATCGTCCGGCGCTCCGCGACCCTGCTCGACGTCGAGGTGACGACCGAGGGATCGGCCGAGATCGCGCGTCGCTCGCGTGGCACGCCACGCATCGCCAACCGGCTTCTGCGTCGCGTGCGCGACTACGCCCAGGTCCGCTCCGACGGCGTGGTCTCCGAACCGGTGGCGCACGCAGCGCTGGACCTGTACGAAGTGGACGAATCGGGGCTGGACAGGCTCGACCGAGCCGTCCTCAGAGTTCTCTGCGAGCGGTTCTCCGGAGGTCCCGTCGGAGTGGCCACACTCGCGGTCGCTGTCGGCGAGGAGCGAGAGACTGTCGAGGAGGTCGCCGAGCCCTTCCTGGTGCGCCTCGGCCTGCTCGCACGCACCCCCCGCGGGCGGGTGGCGACGCCCGTCGCCTGGCAGCATCTAGGGTTGACCCCGCCGCGGTCTTCCGAGACCCAGGACTGGTGGACTCAAGCGCCGCTTTTCGACGGGGAAAGTTAGACTTCGGGCGAGCGCGAGAGCCACTGGCCTCGCGCGTTGCAATGTCCGTCGACTCTGGAGCCTCTGTGAGCGCGCTCGTCCAAGTGGGATTCCTTGTTCTCCTGCTCGTCCTCTTCTGGACCGTCATGTCCCGCCCCGCGAAGCGGCAGCGGCAGTTGGTGGAGCAGATGCAGGACGGTCTGCAGATCGGCGACGAGGTCGTCACCTCCAGTGGGATCTTCGGCTCCATCGCCCAACTGGCCGACACCCGAGTCGGTCTTGAGATCGCTCCGGGCATCGTCATCGAGATCTCGCGCCAGGCCGTCGTCCGCAAGGTCGACGACGCCGAGCTCGGCCGCGAGCCAGAGCCGACCACCGATGCTGATGACGTGCCTGAGGACCCTGAAGCGAGCAATGACTGATGGCTAGCCGCACCGTGCGTCCGGGTAGGACGCTCCTGATCTTCCTGCTCGCCGTCGTCGTCATGTACGGCTTGGCCGCGATCGGCGGCACCTGGAAGCCGAAGCTCGGCCTCGACCTGGCCGGCGGCACCACGATCACCCTGGTACCCGAGGGCAACCCGGCGAGCTCTCAGCTCGACCAGGCCGCGAACATCATCCGCCAGCGCGTCAACGGCAACGGTGTCACCGAGGCCACGGTTGCGACCCAGGGTTCTCAGATCGTGGTCTCGATTCCGGGCAAGCTGAGCCAGGGTCTCGTCGACTCGGTCTCGCGCCAGGCGCAGCTGCGCTTCCGCGTGCTGGCCGACTGTGGCAGCAACCCCTGTGAGGCGGGCGGTCTGCCGGCCAAGAAGACGCCGACCAAGACCCCGACGAAGACTCCCACCAAGAGCCCGACCGCGACGCCGACCAAGAAGGCGACGCCGACCAGCAAGCCGACCGCCTCGGGCAACCCGCGTCCGGCGTTCGACATCGGCGCGACCACCTCCGGCAGCAAGAAGGCCAGGGCCGCGAGCACGCCGTCGCCGAGTCCGACCCTCCCGCTGACGGTCCCGAGCGCCTCACCAACCGCGTCGTCCTCGAACAACACCGCGTCGACTGCGGCCATCCTCGCGTGGGCCAAGTCGCCGCCCCAGATCTGGCAGCTCCTCTGGCAGGCCTCGAAGTGCCTGCCTCGGTCTCCCGGTGTGGCGCTGGTCCCGGCGATCGCGAACACCTTGGGGGCGAACCCCAACCTGAGCAACGCTGAGCTCACCAAGCTGCTCTCGGACAAGAACCAGACGAAGTTGGTCGAGGCGACTGACAACGGCGGCAGCGCGCTGATCGCCTGTGACAGCTCCGGCAACAAGTACCTGCTCAGCCAGGCCGCTATCGAGGGTCACGACGTCACCGGCGCCTCGGCCGGCATCGGTCAGAACTCGATCACCTGGCAGGTCAACCTGAGCTTCAACGACCATGGCGCGAACGTCTTCGCCGATCTCTCGCGCGCGATGGTGTCGGGCGGCGCCTACTCCGGCATGCAGTTCGCGATCGTGTTGGACGGCACGATGCTCGAGGCGCCGACGTTCAACGGCATCATCACCGGCGGCAAGGCGCAGATCACCGGCAACTTCACGCAGGACAGCGCCAACTCGTTGGCGACATCCCTGAACTTCGGCTCGCTGCCCATCAAGTTCAAGCCGAACCCGCCGGTGAGCGCGGTCGGCGCGACCTTGGCCGGAAGCCAGCTGACCGCGGGCCTCACCGCCGGCATCATCGGCCTGTTGATCGTGATGATCTACTGCCTGCTCTACTACCGAGGACTGGGCCTCGTGGTGGTCGCGTCCCTGATGGTGGCCGCCATCGTGAGCTACGTGATCGTGCTGCTGCTCGGCAAGAGCGCCGGTTTCACGCTCAGCCTTCCCGGCATCGCGGGTCTGATCGTGGCCGTCGGTATCACGGCGGACTCCTTCATCGTCTACTTCGAGCGCATCCGCGACGAGATGCGTGACGGCAAGTCCATGCGACTGGCCGTACAGGCGGGATGGGTCCGGGCGCGGAACACCTGTTTGGCGGCCGACACGGTCTCGCTGCTCGCGGCGGTGGCGCTGTATCTCTTCGCCATCGACGTGATCCGCGGATTCGCGTTCGCACTCGGCATCAGCACCTTGATCGACCTCGCTGTGTTCTTCTGGTTCACACACCCGGTGATCTCGCTGCTGTCGCGTCGAAACTTCTTCAACACCGGCCACAAGTGGTCGGGCCTGTCACCGGAGACCCTCGGCGTTGAAAGACGACGCCTGGTCGGAAAGGTCGGTGCGTGATGGGACGCTTCTCCAAGCTCGGTAACGACCTTTACAGCGGTCGCAAGTCGATCAACTTCGTCGGTCGCGCGAAGACCTGGTACACGATCTCGGGCCTGATCGTGATCGCCGCGATCCTGGGCTTGTCGCTGCGCGGCCTCAACTACGGCATCGAGTTCCGTGGTGGTGCCCAGCTGACCGTCTCGCTGCCGAGCAGCCAGGTCAACCAGAACACCGTGGGCACCATCGAGAGGGCCGTGGTGAACACGGGTCTCAAGGGTGCGGCCGCACCGATCGTCAACACGAGCGGCAACTCGGCGATCTCCGTCAAGATCGAGGAGATGTCGCAGGACCAGCTCACCAAGGTCGCGACCTCGATCGAGAAGGCAGCGCACGTACCGGCGTCCAAGATCTCGCAGCAGAGCTTCGGTGCCAGCTGGGGCAGCGACGTCGCGCACAAGGCGCTGACCGGTCTGATCGTCTTCCTGATCGCGGTCGTCGCCTTCATCTGGCTCTACTTCCGCCAGTGGAAGATGTCCGCAGCCGCTATCGCGGCTCTTGCGCACGACATCGTCATCACCGTCGGTGTCTATGCGCTGTCCGGCTTCGAGGTCACCCCGGCGACCGTGACCGGTCTGCTCACCATCCTCGGCTTCTCGCTCTACGACACGGTGGTCGTGTTCGACAAGATCCGCGAGAACACGAAGAACCTCTCGAGGAGCAAGCACACCTACGGTGAGCTCGCGAACCTCGCCGTGAACCAGTCGCTGGTCCGATCGATCAACACCTCGATCGTCGCCCTCCTGCCCGTGCTGAGCATCCTGATCGTCAGCATCATCTCCCTGGGCGACGGTGACCTGAAGGACCTGTCGCTGGCTCTGTTCGTCGGTATGGCTGCCGGTACCTACTCGTCGATCTTCATCGCGACGCCGCTGCTGGTGGAGCTGAAGTCGACCGAGAAGGCGATCACCGACCAGGAGCGTCGTGCGAAGGCGCGCCAGCGCCGCAACGCCGACCGGTACGCCGACGTGCCATCGTTCCGTGACGACATTGGCGTCGACCGCCAGACCCTGGTGGGCACGCCGGACGAGCTGGCCGATGTCGACGATGACGATCAGCCGTCCGGTAGCGGTCAGCGCTTCCAGGCGCCGAGCCAGCCACTCGGTGCCACGGGCCTGGGACGTGTCGTTCCCGAGGCCAAGGCGCCGGTCGAGGACTCGGGCTCCGCGAAGCGGCCGCAGCCGAAGCGGCAGCCGCGCTCGAAGAGGTAACCACGCCTTGACCGACGAGGATTCGAGGACCGTGGCGGCGGAAGCCATCGAACGGTTGGTGCGAGTGATCCCGGACTACCCGAAGCCGGGCATCTCGTTCAAGGACATCACGCCGCTCCTGGCCGACCCGCAAGGTCTGGCCGCGGTGGTCCGCGCGCTCGCCGATGCCGGGCGCGTCGGTGACGAGGTCGTCGTCGACGTCGTGGTCGGACTCGAGGCCCGTGGCTTCATCTTCGGAACGGCAGTGGCCTTGGAACTGGGCGTCGGGTTCGTTCCGGTGCGCAAGCCCGGCAAGCTCCCCGCCGCGACCTATGGCGTCGACTACGACCTCGAGTACGGACAGGCCCGCATCGAGATCCACCAGGACGCCGTGCATCCGGGAACGAGGGTGCTGATCGTGGATGACGTGCTGGCAACCGGAGGGACTGCTCGCGCGGCCGCGGAGCTGGTCGGGCGCTGCGGTGCAACCGTCACCGCCCTTGCTGTCATGGGGGAGCTGCCGCAGCTGGGTGGGCGCGCTGTCATGGGCGACGTCCCCGTGACTGCACTGACAGAGCTGTAGGCCCGCGCCACTAGACTCCCTTCATGGCAGAGGAGAGGGTGGCGCCCGAGCAGAATTCGGACACAGGTCCGATCCCGCTGCCGTCCGCTTCCGTTCTCGGAGGCCGCGGAATGCGCGCTCGCCTTGCTCGAATCGGCACGAGCAACAAGTCTGGAAATCCGGTTCTCGAGCCTCTTTTCCGGGCTGTTCGCGCCAACCATCCGAAGGCTGATCTCGCCCTCCTCGAGCGCGCCTACGGCATCGCCGAGTACTACCACCGCGACCAGCGACGCAAGAGCGGCGAGCCCTACATCACGCACCCGCTCGCGGTGACCACGATCCTCGCCGACATCGGTATGACCGAGCCGACCCTGGTGGCGGCGCTCCTGCATGACACCGTCGAGGACACCGAGTACACGCTCGAGCAGCTCCGAAAGGACTTCGGCGACGAGGTCGCGCTACTCGTCGACGGCGTTACCAAGCTCGACAAGGTCAAGTACGGCGACTCGGCGCAGGCGGAGACGATCCGCAAGATGATCGTCGCGATGAGCCGCGACATCCGCGTGCTCGTCATCAAGCTCGCCGACCGGCTGCACAACATGCGGACCCTGCGCTACGTGAAGGTGGAGACGCAGGAGAAGAAGTCCCGCGAGACGCTCGAGATCTACGCGCCGCTAGCGCATCGACTCGGCATGAACACGATCAAATGGGAGCTCGAGGACCTGGCGTTCGCCACCCTGCACCCCAAGATCTACGACGAGATCGTGCGCTTGGTGGCGGATCGGGCGCCCGCACGCGACCAGTTCCTGCACCAGGTCATCGATCGCGTCGAGATGGACCTGAAGTCCGCCAAGATCAAAGCCGCGGTGACGGGCCGGCCGAAGCACTACTACTCGATCTACCAGAAGATGATCCACGGCGGACGCGACTTCGCCGACATCTACGACCTGGTCGGCATCCGGATCCTCGTCGAGGACGACCAGGAGTGCTACACGGTCCTCGGTGTCCTGCACAACCGATGGAATCCCATTCGCGGCCGGTTCAAGGACTACGTCGCGATGCCCAAGTTCAACATGTACCAGTCGCTGCACACGACCGTGATCGGGCCGGCCGGCAAGCCGGTCGAGATGCAGATCCGAACCTTCGCCATGCACCGTCGCGCGGAGTATGGCGTCGCGGCGCACTGGAAGTACAAGGAGGACGGTCGCAACGGCGTCGACACCGACCGGTCGCTCGCTGAGGCCGGCGGCATGGACATGCCGTGGGTGCGCCAACTGCTGGAGTGGCAGAGCGAGGTCGAGGACCCGAGCGAGTTCCTGGACGCGCTCCGGTTCGAGATCACCGCCGCCGAGGTCTACGTGTTCACGCCACGCGGCGACGTAATCGGGCTCCCGACCGGCTCGACGCCGGTGGACTTCGCGTACACCATCCACACCGAGGTCGGACACCATGCCATCGGCGCCCGGGTGAACGGTCGCCTGGTTCCGCTGGACTCGGTGCTCGAACACGGAGACGTGGTCGAGGTCGTCACCTCGAAGGCTCCCAACGCCGGACCTTCGCGCGACTGGCTGAACTTCGTGAAGTCGCCGCGGGCGCGTAACAAGATTCGCCAGTGGTTCACCAAGGAGCGGCGCGAGGAGTCGATCGAGCACGGGCGCGACCAGATCGCGCGGCTCGTGCGCAAGGAAGGCGTTCCGCTCAAGCGAGTGCTGACCCACGATGCGCTCACCCTGGTCGCCTCGGAGTTCAAGCTGGCCGACATCGCCGCGCTCTATGCGGCGGTGGGCGAGGGGAACCTCGGTGCGCAGGCGGTCGTGCACAAGATCGTCGACCTGTATGGCAGCCCGGCCGATGACGCCCGCGAGGAGGAGTTGGTCGAGGCCGTCACGCTGAACCGTGCCCGCCGGATGCCGGCAGGCGGGGACACCGGGGTGATCGTTCCCGGCGTCAGCGACATGCTCGTCAAGCTTGCGCGATGTTGCACGCCGGTTCCGGGCGACGAGATCCTCGGCTTCGTCACGCGCGGGTCAGGAGTGTCGGTTCACCGCACTGACTGCACCAACGCCAAGGATCTACTGTCACGCCCCGAACGGCTCGTCGACGTCGAATGGGCGCCCACGGGCAAGTCGATGTTCCGCGTGCAGATCATGGTGGAGGCGCTCGATCGCGCCCGCCTGCTCTCCGACATCACCATGGCGCTGGCCGATCACCACGTGAACATCGTGTCCGCGTCACTGAGCACCAGTCGCGACCGTGTCGCTCGCACCCGGTTCGCGTTCGACATGGCAGACCCGCAGCACCTCGGCGGGATCCTCAAGGCCGTCCGCACCGTCCCGGGAGTGTTTGACGCGTATCGCGTCACCCAGTAGGGCCTCGTGACGCGCCTTCGGCGCTCCTCGACCTCCGGAGGTTGAGGAGGGGTTGAGGAGGCCAAAGGCCGTCTCGAAACCCGTCACGAAACCTAAGACGTGAACTCGGCGGCGGTCTTCTCCGCCATCGCGAGGAATGCTCGACGGTTCTCGAGGTCGCTCTCGAGCTTCGAGGCCTTGGCGGTGTCACCCGCGGCTCGAGCCTTCTCGATGTCGGCCTCAGCCTTCGCGATCCCGTCGCGAAGCTTGGCGACCATGTCGTCGGCCCGCGCCGACTTCTCGGGGTCGCTGCGCTTCCATTGAGCGTCCTCGGCGCCACGGATGGCCTGCTCGACCTTGCGCATGCGCCCCTCGAGCTCGGAGATCATCGCGCGAGGCACCTTGCCGGCGGCCTCCCAGCGCTCGGCGATCTCACGGAACGCACGCTTGGCGGTGTCCAGGTCCTTGATCGGCAGCAGCGCCTCGGCCTCGACCAGGAGGCCCTTCTTCACCTCGGCATTGCTGCTGAACTCAGCATCCATCTGTGCGTTGGCGGCATCGCGAGCACCGAAGAAGGTGTCCTGCGCGCCACGGAAGCGCTTCCAAAGGTCGTCCTCGACGGCGCGCGGAGCAGCGCCCGCGGCCTTCCAGTCCTGCATGAGACTACGGAAGCGTGCGGCCGTCGCGCCCCAGTCCGTGGAGTCGGCAAGGGCCTCGGCCTCGGTTGCCAGTCGCTCCTTGATCGCCTGCGCGGCCCCACGCTTCTCGTCCTGCTGGGCGAAATGCGCCTTGCGTGCCTTGGTGAAGGCGCTACGCGCGGTGGAGAAGCGGTGCCAGAGCTCGTCGTCCGCGGAGCGTTCGAGCCGGGGGAGCGCCTTCCACTCGTCGAGGAGGTCGCGCAGCTTCTGGGGCCCGTTGCGCCAGTCCTTGCCAGCGGCGAGGTTCTCGGCGAGCGTGACGATCTCGACCTTGCGGGTGCGCGACTCCTCGATCCGCTGCGCACGGTCCGCCTTGCGCTGCTCGCGCTGGCCGGCGATCAGCGGCTTGAGGGCGTCGAGACGACCACGCAACCCGGCGATGTTGCCGACCGAGTTGGGCGTCTCCAAGTTGGGCATGACCTTCGCGATAGCTGCGACGGCCTCGTCGGGCGAAACCGACCCCGCTCGGATGCGTTGCTCCAGAAGGCCGATCTCGAACTCGAGTCCCTCGTAACGACGCGTGTAGAAGGCCAAGGCCTCCTCGGGTGTCCCCTCCGGATACTGGCCGACGACGTGCTCGGTCTCACCGACGCGTACGTAGACGGTGCCGTCCTCGGCTACCCGCCCGAAGGATTCAGGTGTTGGTACTGCCTGCCCAGTCACGCGTACCAGCCTAACGGTGCCTGCGGGGACGGTGGACCCCCGTCACACCGATAGGCTGGGCAGCCTGACTGCTCGGCACTGGAGGACGCATGCTGATCGCGGGATTCCCTGCCGGACCCTGGGGAACCAACTGCTACGTGGCCGCTCCCGGTCCCGGAGCGGAGTGCGTCGTCATCGACCCCGGCAAGGACGCGGCCGAGGGCGTGGCGGCGGTCGTTGCGGAGCACAAGCTCAAGCCGGTGGCGATCCTGGTCACGCATGGCCATGTCGACCACATGTGGTCGGTGGCGCCGGTCGCCGGTACCTACGACGCCACCGCGTGGATCCACCCGAAGGACCGACACCTGCTCGCGAACCC